>DASUXX010000293.1:0-2322 GCA_036377755.1 Gemmatimonadaceae bacterium | reverse complement strand
TCGGATCAGGACAGACTTTCGGTCTCGGCTTTGGAAAGGGAAGGCAGCAGCTTGGATTTCTCCCACTCGCATACGATGACTTCATCGCCGGGTCTATCGGTGAAGAATGGGGATTCGTTGGTCTCGCGTTGCTGATTCTCGCATTTACCGCATATGCGTTCCTCGGATTCCGGATCGCTCGCAGGGCGCGCTCGCCGTTCCTTCAGCTTACCGCAGTTGGAATCACTGCAACCGTCGTGATCACTGCGTTCCTTCACATCGGTGTCGCGATCGGACTTCTCCCGACGACCGGCTTGACGCTTCCATTCATATCCTATGGGCGCTCCAATCTCGTGCTCTCGCTTCTCATGACGGGGATTCTCGTCAACATCGGAAGCACGCGTGAGAAAGTCATTGGATCACGTGCTACGGATCCATCGTTCGCGCTGACCAGAGCCTGATGCGGATTCTCTTCGCTGGCGGTGGAACCGGCGGGCATCTCTATCCGGGGCTCGCAATCGCGCGCGCAATGAAGCGGATCGATGCACGCGTCGATCCCTTTTTTGTTGGAGCGCGGCGCGGAATCGAGAAGGATGTGCTCCCAAAGACCGAATTTCCGTTTGAGCTTCTCGATCTTCATCCGCTGTATCGGTCGCGACCGTGGGAAAACTGGAAGACTATTCGCGGGGCAGTCTCGGCATGGCGCGATCTGGGGCGAATCGTACGGAGCTCACCACCTTCGGCAGTCGTCGGAACAGGTGGATACGCGTCGGGGCTCGCGCTGGCTTATGCGAGATTACATGGGATCCCATATATAGTGCAGGAGCAGAACAGCTTTCCCGGTTTGACAACGAGGTTCTTTGCGGGAAGGGCGCGACAGGTCCATCTCGGATTTCCGGAAGCTGCATCGCGATTAAAGCCGGGGCGCACAACGCAGGTCATGGACACGGGAAATCCGATCGATCCGCCGCCCGCGGTTCGACCAGACCGTGCTGCGTCGAGAGCGCGATGGAATTTTCCCTCTGACAGCGGGCCGGTGATGCTGATCTACGGCGGCAGCCAGGGGTCAAAAGCGATCAACGATGTCGTTGCGGAATGGATGAAGCGCGGAATTCCTGAGTCGATGTTCGTCATCTGGTCCACCGGTCAGAAGACATACAGCGATTATGCATCGCTCGAGAATGATCGCGTGAGGGTTACGCCGTACCTCTCTCCCGTATCTGAGGCGTATGCAGCGGCTGATTTCGCACTGTCACGGGGTGGTGCAATGGCGACGGCAGAGCTTTGCGCCTGGGGTATTCCTCCGATCATCGTTCCACTTCCAACTGCGGCGGCGGATCACCAGACAGCAAACGCGCGCGCATTGAGCGCAGCGGGCGCGGGTGAATTCATTCCACAAAGCGCGCTTACTGTCGATGCCCTCGATACATCGGTGAGAAAGTTGGTCGGCGATCCGGCCTTGCTCGCCGAGCGATCGAGAGCGGTTGTCGCTCGCGCCCGCCCTGATGCTGCAGAATCGATAGCGCGAGCGGTTCTATCCATCCTAGATTGACAGCCTCGCCATGACGTCCCCACAGTCGAAGAACGGTCCCATTCATTTCGTTGGTATTGCAGGCGCAGGAATGAGCGCGCTGGCAGAGCTTTTCGTCCGTCGTGGCATTCAGGTGACCGGCTGCGACACTACGACTGCAGCTGCACGGGATCTCGAGCGGCTCGGCATTCAAGTCATGCACGGTCATGACCCCTCGCACGTCGAGAATGCTTCAGAAATCATAGTTACTTCCGCAGTGCGCCGCGATCATCCGGAGCTCGAGCGCGCGCGTGAGCTCGGAATCCCTGTGACGCGCAGGGCGGAGGCGCTGGGGCGTGCCGTTTCTGTCGGACAGCTCATTGGAGTTGCGGGTACTCACGGCAAGACGACAACGACTGTCATGACGACTCAGGCGCTTGCATCAGCGGGATTAAATCCCACTGGGATTGTCGGCGGCCGCGTTGGCGCGTGGAATGGAAATCTTTCAGACGGCGGCGAAGGCATGTTCGTCGTCGAAGCCGATGAGTACGACCGATCGTTTCACGCGCTCGATCCGACCGTCGCCGTTGTGACGAACATGGAGGCCGATCACCTCGACATCTATCCGGGCGGAATCGACGAGATTCGTCAGGCATTCGCGCAATACGTTCGCGGTGCGCGCGCGATTGTGCTTTGCGCTGACGATCGTGGCGCCACATCGATCCCGACGCCGAGCTCGGCCGAAGTCATTCGCTATGGAATCGATTCCGACGATGCGCGGCTCGTAGCTACTGCGATTACCTCGAAAGGCACCGGGTCGACGTATGACTGTT
>DASUXX010000292.1:0-8687 GCA_036377755.1 Gemmatimonadaceae bacterium | reverse complement strand
GTCCGGGTAATCCGCTCAGTGATCTTCGCAAAGAAGTCGCCGATCAATCCACGATATTCGAGATAGAGCGTGACTCTGCTGCCACCCGGTGCCGGCTCTACTGAGTGCTTTGCAGTAACGTGAATACCGGGACCACCACCTATCCACGTAAAGCTGCGGTTTGGCTCTATTGAGGAAACCTTCCAGACGGCAGGCGGAAGCTTTGGCTGACGAACGAGAACTTTTGTCCCGACATCGAACGGCGTGTCGCCCAGCCGCTTGACCGAGGAGACCGAGCGAGTCCATTCCGGCCATCTATCGATATCGATCATAACCGAGTACACGCGCGATGGCGGAGCAGCTACGTCGATTGACGTCGTGAAAGTTCTCATGAGGACTCCGGGGAAAGTCTAAGCAGCATGGAACACTTCTTTTTCTTCGGATTTGCCGGATGATCCGGATTCCCTCTGAGTAAATAGACAGATACTGGCTCTAAGACCTGAGTTTTGGTTTTTAACCTTAAAGTCCAGTTCCCTTGAGCCAGCCTCTAAAAGATCTGCAGTGACGGAATCCGGGTCATCCGGCCAATCCGAAGAAAAGAGTATTCCATGCTGCTAGGATTTTCAGATAAAAACCGCCGCCCACTCGACGATTCTCCACTTTGCAACAAGGCCATTCACAACGAACGGATCGCCCTCGATGAATTCTTCGGCAGCCTCGCGACTGTTGAATATCGCAAGGGCGCCCTCGGGCGGATTCCCATAGGGACCGGCAGCGACGAGGAGTCCGCGTCCGTGAAACTCGTCGAGGCGGGCACGGTGCGCCGGGAAATGAGCCGGCAGATTTGGCATGGCCTCGGGCGCTACATCGTAAAAAGCAACGTATTTCATCGCAGAAAAATCAGTGGTGTCCTGAATGCTCGATCTTGCACGATGCGTGAATATCGCATATCTGTGGGCACCCCAAAACACTGAGCTTTATGATTCGTCGCATCTCGCTCCTCGCAGCACTCCTCCCTGCATCTCTCGCCGCTCAAATCACAACTGTAAAGCCGCCGGTTCAGCGGCCGCAGCTCACCGCACTGGTCGTTCGCGATCCGTCGATGTACGTGTTCGACCGTTACAAGATGAACGGCCAGGATTTCCTGATGCATTACATGGATGATTTTCAGGGGGCCGCACATTCAAGTGAAGCATTCACCGGCGGAATCCAGGGAATGGGCTCCGACCGCCTCGGGAATGTTTACGCAGCGGTATACGTGGGGCCGAGCCAGCCGACATATGTGATGGGAATGAGAAAACCGATACGGTTTACCGGCCCTCTCAAGCGAGCGATGGACGTTGCGACCGACACGCAGGGGCGCATTTACATCGTCGATGCAGACCTGGGTCAGGTCATTCGCATCGATGACCTGAGCGGAACGAACATGGTGACGTTCGGATCGTTCGGATCAGGAGTCGGGCAGCTGAAATATCCTTCGAGCATCGCAGTCGACCGGTCCGGGCACATCTACGTGCTCGATGCAGGCAACCGCCGCATCGTGCGAATAGACGACATGAACGGTGAAGGCTGGCGCACCTATGATGGAATGGCGTATGGTGGAATGGGGCTCCAGGTCGAAGGCGCGTCGAGCATCGCTGTCGATTCGAAAGGACGACTGTACTACGCCAAACCCGCCAACGAAGTGGTCGTTCGCGTTGACGACATCTCCGGCGCGAACATCGTCAGATATGGCGGGGCAGCTGGACCAGCTGGGTCGGGATATCTGCTCGTACATCCGGAGGACGTCGCGATCGATTCGAATGACCGGATCTACATAACCGATCCGCAGGCAGGCTGGATCGTCCGCATCAGCGACATGACGGGCGCTGGCCGCGCACTTCTGAAGAATGACGCCAGTGGAGAAATGTGGAAGCGTCCATCGCTGATCGCGGTGTTCAATCCCCGCGCCGATCGAACGATTATCCGGTAATCATCACACTGCACGCGCGAGCATGTAGCAGCGGCGGCTTGGATATTCTGCCTCCGGATACGGCTCGCGCTCCGTCCGCTCGATTACCCTGAATCCCGATCGCTGCAGGGCACCGGCGACAATCTCCGGCTGGTGAAACTGGAAATCGAGTGAGACACTCTCGCCGAACAGCTCATCGACGTGATTGGATTCTTCACCGATGTGAAATGCGATCAGGAAGAGTCCGTCAGGTGTGATGACGCGCCGCGCTTCAGTGAAAACGTCGGGGAGCGCTTCAGCGGTGAAATGCACAATCGAGTAGAACGATATCAGGCCGTCAGCGCTGTGATCCCGCAGATCGAGACTGCGCATGTCCCCTTCATGAAACGGCACGTCAGGCACACGTTCGCGCGCCACTGCAATCATCGAAGGTGAAAGATCAATCCCGATGACGTCGCCCCCACGATCGTGCACGTACTTCGCGATATGACCAGGACCGCAGCCGAGGTCGATGATCTTGCCGTGATTTGCGAATTCGTCGACGAACCGATTCAGCAGGTGCCGGTCGAGAGGCTTGCCGTCGAGCTCGTCGAAGAGGTGGTCTGCATAAGCCTTCGCTGCTGAGTCGTAGCTGGAGCGTACGGCATCGCCTTGCAAATCAACGATCCATGATCGGCAGGTATTCCCGCCACGGTCCAACTGCGTCGCGATACTGCTTTGCCATCACTCGTGCGATCTGCGCAATATGAGACAGATCGTGAGCAGCCCACGTTGAAAGAAGCTGTCGCAATGTAACCGCTCCAAACTTTGGATGGATTCCCTCGAGCTGCAGCTGCTTGTCTGAGAGGTTCCATCCGCGGGCGACGCGAAGATTTTTTTCTCTCGCTTTCTCGAACTCGTCTAGCAGCTGCTCGAGCGTTTTTCCTTTGCTCTCCTCGAACATCGCGGTGCGATCGAACGGTGTGAAAGCGCGGTTCTCTCCCTGAGCCAGAATTATCCGCGCCCGCGCTATCCAGTCGGTACTCTCACCATGAATCAGGTGACCGACGATGTCATATGGACTCCACGTATCGGGACCTTCGTTCTGTTCGATCCACTCCGGTCCGAGTCCTGAAAGCATCGATCGAAGCGTGGCCGGCGTGCGCTCGAGAATCGCGAATGCCTGCTCGAGCTCGAAGTCCATCACGCTTCCTTCCGGATCTGTTTTGCGCGCGCCTTTACGAGTCGCCCGATGAGAGTGAGCGGGAGCGGCTCGTCGAGGGGAAACTGAATTGTCCCTTTCGCGGTCTTGTATGACTTGATGGCGTTCTCGTTTCCTGTGGCCATGCCGGCGCTCAATGGATACATGCTCATATGCGACTTCCATGCGCCATACCACGCAAGTGGTTTTCCATCGAGCTTGAATCCCGGGATGCCATAGCTGAAGTGCTCGACCGCGCGCGGCTCTGCATCCTTGATCGCCTTGCGCATTGCCTTGAGGCGTCGCCGGGCTTCAGGCGGCTTGGACGCGATGTATGCCTTTACCTGCGCTGCAGTGGTTTCTGCCATTGTTCGCCTTCCTGTTTGTTATCTCAGTGACTGCGGCCGCCGCGAGCGATTCTCAAAGCAAGGTGACGCTTAACATCTGGCCATTCCCCTGCGAGGATGCTGTACATCACGCTGTCGCGCGCTGATCCATCGCGCCGCGCCTGATGATGCCGGATCACGCCATCTTTTTTTGCACCGAGTGCTTCGATTGCACGCTGTGACCTGAAGTTGAAGTTGTCTGTTCGCAAGCCGACAACTGCGCACCCGAGTTTTTCGAACGCGTGCTCGAGCAGAAGCAGCTTGCACGCGCTGTTGATATGCGTGCGCTGACACCGCGCTGCATACCATGTATATCCAATCTCGACACGATCGATTGCGGGCAGGATGTCGTGATACCGTGTGCTTCCGACGATCTGATCAGTAGCCAGATCACGCACGGCCCATGGCAGCATTACTCCGGATCGCTGGCCCTCGAGCGCATCCGCGATGTACTTCGCTGTCTGTGACGGCTCAGGGACAGCGGTATACCACAGCTCCCATAACTTTCCATCGGAAGCTGCTGCGATGATGCCGTCCTCGTGCTCATCGCCGAGGGGCTCGAGACGAACACCATGTCCTTCGAGGACAACTGTGGAGAGCGATATCACATTGACGGGTGAAGGTGCACGATGCTACTGAACGATCACTCCGTTATCAAGCATCACTACGCGATCCGCGCATGCTTCGGCGAAATCCTGATCGTGAGTGCTGACCAGCAGCGCGCGTCGCTCACCTTCGACGAGCTTTCTCAATGTCTCGGCGAGCGCAACGCGTCGGGCAGGATCGAGCGCTGACGTAGGCTCGTCCATAAGCAGAACATCGGGGTCGAGCACCAGCGCACGCGCGATTGCAACGCGCTGCGCCTGCCCTCCTGACAGCTCCCGCGGAAACGCATTCGCACGCTCGGCGACTCCGAGAGATTGCAGCAGCTCATTTGCCGCGCTCACTGCGCGATCCACGGGCCATCCGCGCGCGTGGATTGGAGCGAGCGTGACATTGTCGATGACACGAAGATGCTCGAACAATGCGTGTTCCTGAAACACCATTCCGACTTTGGAACGGAGTCCAGCAAGCTGCGATTGTCGCGGCAGATGACCGGGCTTCAAGGAGACGTCGCCTATCTCGACTGAACCACCTTGAAATGGCTGCAGCGCTGCAATTGTGCGAAGGACAGTTGTCTTGCCCGAACCCGATGGGCCCATGAGCGCGACTATCTCACCAGTACGCACGTCGAGGTCGACACCGCGCAATACCACTTGGGAGCCGCGAGACACCTCGAGTCCGCGAATGGAGAGCGAGCTCATGATGCGATACTCCATCTGGCTTCGAGATGCCGCGCATATCGTGAAAGCGGAAGCGAGAAGATGAGATAGATCACCGAGCAGAGAATTCCCGGAACGACCCAGCTTCCGATATTCGTTGCATAAATCGCTGCCTGCTTCGTCAGCTCGACGACCGTGATCACTGAAACCAGGGACGAGTCCTTGAGCAGCGCGACGAAGTCGTTGGTCATCGGCGCAAGCGCGAGTCGAAAAGCCTGGGGTCCGCGAACGAGTCGTAGTATCTGGAACTCCGACAAGCCAAGCGTGCGCGCCGCCTCGAGCTGCACTTTGGAGATTGCATTGAGTGCGGAGCGATAGATCTCGGATTCGTACGCTGCGTAGTTCAATGCGAGACCGATCACGGCTGCGAGAAATGCAGGCAGCCTCACGACAGCAGAAAGCCCGTAGTAAATGACAAAGAGCTGAAGCAGCAGCGGCGTTCCGCGCATTACTTCGACATAGACTGTGAGAGGAGCTCTTACCAACGGTGGTCCATAAACGCGTCCCGCTGCCACGAGAATTCCGATCACAACCGCAAGGGCCATCGAGAGGCACGAAAGAACGAGTGTTACACCTGCTGCTCTGATCAGCGATGGCATGTAGGCGAGGACACCTGCTGACGCAGCGCTGGTGCGCGATTCGGCAGCCGTCGCTTCATTCAACACGCGCTGAAAATGCTTCGCCTCGGTCGAGTCCCAGACGCCCCAGGATCTAAATGTCTTCTCGAGCGATCCATCACGCATGCGCGCGCGCAGAATTACATCGGCAGAATCGCGAAGCGCTGTGTCATTCTTTGCGAACACGGCGACGTAGTATCCCGTCGCGACTGGCTGCGGTTGAACAACGAATCCGCTCATGCGGTGCAGCGAGCGCTCTGCAATGATGTGATCCAGTAGAACAGCGTCGACACGCCCTGCAACCAGATCCGAATACGGATGGATATCGTCGTCGTACGATACCGGTATCACGCCGCTGGACTTCTGCGCATCGAGCAGCAGCTGGTACGCCATGGTTGCGCCGAGTGTCGCTACGCGGCGCCCGCGTAGATCGGACAGTGCTTTGAAGCGCGACGAGTCCGCAGGCCGCACAGCAAGAACTTCCCGAAACTCGAAATATGGAAGCGACACCGCGTGGCGGGCGCGCAGCTCCGGGCGATCCTCGAGTCCGGACATTCCAACATCGAAGTCACCCCGCTCCACCGATGCCTCGAGAGATGCCCATGCAGTCTGAACGAACACGGGCTCGCGTCCAAGTCCACGCGCGATCATTCCCGCGATCTCTACGTCGAAGCCGCGTACTTTCGACGGATCTGAAGGATCTGCCTCGACAAACGGTGCGCCACCCTCCGCATCGCCTCCCCACCTAAGGGGTGGATGGTCAGGCTTGCCCTTATTTACCGAGCATCCGGAGATTGCGACGAGAAGAGCAAAGGCTGCGCGGCGCAGCATCCTATGTCGAAGGGACAATGCACTGCCAGCGGGCAGTAACGTCGCAGCCGTGTGTCATCATCCGGTCTTCATAAATGACAACTACTGCGCGCTTCGACTTCCTTCGCACCAGCCGCCTGGTATCCGCGTCAAGAACAGCACGCGCAAGCTCAGCAGCACGAAAAGCCTGATTGAATTTTTCGCTGTCCGACCAGGTAGTGGCTCCGACCTGCTTGAAGATGAGAGTGATGCGGCCGCGTGCCACGCGGCAGATCACTGGCGGCCTCGTCCCGATCACGCGGGAGATCTCCTTCTGTATTGGGCCGTAGCGTACGATTCCAACCCTGAGACGCGGCATGCGATAGACTCGCTCCCGCGGGGCGATCCCGCAACCGCATCTGCGAATTACCAGTCTAGATTTCAGTTATCATGAAAAACGCTTACATAGTTGATGGCGTCCGCACCCCCATCGGCAGCTTTACGGGATCGCTGTCGCCCGTTCGCGCCGACGACCTGGCCGCGCACACGATCGCCGAGCTCATGCGCCGCCACCCGGAGATTCCCGCCGACGAAATCGCAGACGTCGTGCTCGGCTGCGCCAATCAGGCGGGTGAGGACAATCGCAACGTTGCGAGAATGGCGCTGCTTCTCGCGGGACTTCCAACGTCAGTGCCGGGGGAGACTGTAAACCGTCTTTGCGCATCGGGCATGAGCGCAGTCGTCAGCGCAGGGCGTGCGATCGCAAACGGCGACGGCGATCTCTATATCGCGGGCGGCGTCGAGCACATGACGCGCGCACCCTATGTGATGTCGAAGGCAGCGCAGCCGTTCGCGAGAAACGTCGAGATGTTCGATACCAGTATCGGATGGCGCTTCGTGAATCCGAAGATGCGCGATATCTATGGTATAGACTCGATGGGGCAGACCGCTGAGAACGTAGCTGAGCAGTACAACGTTTCGCGCAAGGACCAGGATGTGTTCGCCTGCAACTCACAGATGAAGGCGGCTGCTGCACGGTCTGCGAAAAGGTTCGAGAGAGAGATCGCGCCGGTTACGATTCCTGCCGAGAAGAAAGGAAAAGAGCCCAAGATTTTTTCGGAAGATGAATTCATCAGGCCCGACACGAGCCTCGAAGTGCTCGCGAAGCTCAAGGCTGCGTTCAAGGCGGAAGGATCTGTCACTGCGGGAAACTCATCGGGAATCAACGATGGCTCTGCTGCCCTGCTGATTGCGTCGGAAGAAGCCGTGAAGCGCTACGGTCTCAATCCTCTGGCGCGAATTGTTTCGTCTGCTGCCGCAGGAGTGGAGCCTCGCACGATGGGAATGGGACCGGTGCCTTCGTCGCGTAAAGCGATCGCAAAGGCGGGACTGACTCTCGAGCAGATGGATGTCATCGAGCTCAACGAAGCATTCGCCGCGCAGTCACTCGCGTGCATTCGCGAGCTCGGGTTGCAGGACGACGATACGCGCGTCAATCCAAATGGCGGCGCAATCGCGCTTGGCCATCCCCTTGGGATGTCCGGTGCCCGCCTGCTGTTGACTGCAGCTCACGAGCTCGCTGAACGTGGCGGCAAGTATGCGCTCGCGACGATGTGCGTTGGTGTAGGTCAGGGAATGGCGACAATCATAGAGCGCGTTTAGTCCCGCCTGGCGATGACCGAAGCCTCGAATATCTACGAGTTTGAGGGGTTTAAGCCCGTCGTTCACGAGTCTGCCTTCATTCACCCGAACGCTACGGTGACGGGCAACGTCATCATCGGCCGCGACGTCTATGTCGGGCCAGGCGCTGCAATTCGCGGTGACTGGGGAGGGATCATCATAGAAGACGGGTGCAACGTTCAGGAGAACTGCACCGTGCACATGTTCCCTGGCGTAACCGTCGTGCTCGAGGAATCAGCGCACATTGGTCATGGCGCAGTAGTGCACGGCGCGCGCATCGGACGCAATTCATTGATCGGCATGAATGCGGTAGTGATGGACAATGTGGTTGTCGGCGCTGAATGCATCATTGGTGCGCTGTGCTTCGTTCCTGCCGGGATGCAGATACCATCGCGGAAAGTCGTAGTGGGAAATCCTGCGAAGATCGTGAAGGACGTCAGCGACGAGATGATCGCATGGAAGACTGAGGGAACGCGTCTGTATCAGGCGCTTCCTGCTCAGCTGCGCGACACTCTCAAGCCAACAACGCCGCTGAGAGAGGCCGAGCCTGATCGACCGGTGCAGAAGTCGGTCTACAAAACGTGGAAGGAAACTGGGGCCGATAGAACTGAGTACTGAGTACTGGGTTTGAGAACTGGAAACTGAGAACTCGTAACTGGAAAACTGATAGCTCTCGCTCTGACCGGGTTTAAACCCTTTCAGAACGAGAGCTATCAGTTTTCCAGTTACGAGTTCTCAGTTTCCAGTTCTCAAACCCAGTACTCAGTACTCAGTTCTATCGGC
>DASUXX010000291.1:0-6652 GCA_036377755.1 Gemmatimonadaceae bacterium | reverse complement strand
CGTGGCCTTCGTCATGACCCTTTGCTTTTTCGTAGGCGGTCATGGCCGTAGCAAGCGAATCATCGCTGATGTAGGCCATCTCAAGCGCGCTTCTTTGATCGTCAGCGGGAGCATCCTTGTCGACGAGGGCGGCGTAGCGAGTGTGCTGACGATGACACTCGGTCGCAGCGCGATATAGCGCGTCTGCCTTGCCCACCAATGTATCAGTCTTGACCGGCATCAGCGGACGAGCTTGAGGAAGCTCTGCATGAAGCTCTCGCCTGAGCGGGGGCGCTTGCGATCGATCTCCTCGATAAGCTCGAGCTCGCCTGCGTCGAGCCACATTCCATCGCATTCGCTGCACTGATCGATCTTCACGCCGTGGTGCTCGCGCTCCTCGAGATCGCAGCCGCACTTGGGGCACTTGTTGTAATGAGAAGTCCGCTCCTGCTTTTCCCGCTCAGCGTCGAGACGCTCGCGGCGCTCCTTCATCAGGTCGCGGTCGAGCTGAGCGAAATATTCATCTTCGTTTCTGCTTGGCTTCTCTTCAGTCGGCATACAATCCTCGAGACGGTTACCGAACCGCGGTCCTCATTGCCCGCGTCCTTCCGCCGAAGTATTGTCTGGCCGACAATCAAAAGGAAGGGCATCACCTGTTGGCCAGCGCACGCTCGTCTTACGAGTATCACAGCCGAATAGAATCGTTCTCCTCGTTCTGCCGCCGCGAAGCCAAGAGCATCGCAATCTTCGGCGGCGGATTTGTCGTCCTGACCATCGCCGCCATCCTGATCATCGATCCGGCGTTCTTCTATCCCCGCCTGCAGACAGACCCGCTCAACTACTGGCTCAAGGCTAAATCTCTCGTCGAGACAGGAAGCACATCGGCACGATGGGCAGTGAACATTCCGCCCTTTGCATACGCGGCGATGCCCGGAGTGCTCCGCGCGCCCTTCCTGCTTCTCTTTCACGACTTCGACGCGCAGCTGCGCGCAATCCAGTTCGCGAACATTCCTATAGTAGGGGGCGTTGCTCTCATCTCGTCGTACGTTCTCTCGTGGGCACTCCCGCCAAGACACCACAGGCTCGCGATCGCGTACGCGTTTCTGTTCACCGTGTTCAGTCCAGTGTGGATGGCGAACGTATTTCTCCCCCTCGTTGACGCACCTTACGCGCTCTTCACGCTTATCGCGATTGTTCTTTCGGTGCGGATCATCTATGAGACGAGAACTGCAGTACGCCGCACGCTGATCGGCCTGTTCCTTCTCACGCTTGCGATTGCATTCCCACTGCGATTCACTGCGCCAGTCCTGCTTGTCTTCGGCGCTACGCTGCTCGCAGGCAAATCAGGCGACGCACTGGTAAAGCGAAGAAAGACGGTCCTCGCAATCGCCGGCATGGCTGTGGTTCTGGCTCTTCTTGTACTGCTGAACTGGAATGCAATCTTCGGACGCTATTTCCGCGAGCTCGAGGCGTTCGCAGTAAAGGGCGAAAAGCCGGGAATGGTCCTCAATGTTCTTGCTGCAGCCATCCCGTCGCAGGTCGTACCGAATTTCATGCAGGGGTTTGTTTACGTCCCGATCGACCAGTACTTCAAGGCTTCATTCTTTGGAACTCCAATGCAGGCGGCCTGGACCATGGCTGGAGTTCTTACCAGCGCAATCGCAATTGCCGGGGCGTGGAAATCGAGAGGACGCTTTCTTCCGGAGATCCTGTATTTACTGGCATCCCTGCCAGTCCTCGGGTTGATGATGCCGAGTACGTCGAGATATCTGAAGTCGTATCAGGGGTTCGTCTGGATATTCTTTTTTTCAGGCGCTGCGTGGATCTACGGTAAAAACCGTGAGCGCATTCCGCCTTTCATGCGTACACGCAGCTTCGCGGTTGCGGGCGCTTTTGCACTCGCCGCGATGGTCATCGGTATACGATCGTGGAGATTCGTAGGGACTGCATCGGAGAAAAAATTCGCGGTCGGAGTTTCGCGCGCACCTGATTATCTCACCGACGTCTCGGCGACGTTTCGCGGACTGCGTCAGTATCTGGAAACCCTTCCTGCCGATCGCACTCTGCTCGTCAGCGATAAAGGCAGCATGGGCAGGTGGAAAGCAATCGCCGGCCGCGATTACTACTATCCCGATACAACGATGAAATCGGTAGCATCGAACAAAGATCTTTATCTGATCGTCGAATGCGGAACGATGGAAGGCTGCCAGATCTGGGACGAATGGCGGTCAAAACTCGAGCAGCGCGTCGACAAGTTCGGCCAGTTCAGGTACGATTCGGTCTACGCAATCGCGCGCCCTCGCGCACGCGCTGAAGTTTACCGGATAAGAAATACGGAATGACGACGACACTCGCCCCGGAGCTCACTGACAGCGGGGAGCATCAGGTTCATGAATCTTCTGACAGGGTAATCGTCATCGGCGCTGGTCCCGCCGGCCTGACGGCCGCATATCTGCTCGCGCAGCAGGGACGCGAAGTCACTGTTCTCGAAGCCGATGACACCGTCGGCGGAATCTCACGCACGGTCGAATACAACGGATATCGATTCGATATCGGCGGCCATCGCTTCTTCACCAAGATCAAGCCGGTCGAAAATCTCTGGCATGAGATACTTGGCGAGGATTTTCTGGAAGTGCCGCGCACTTCGCGCATCGTCTACAACGGGACATTCTTTCACTATCCGCTCAAGGCGCAGAACGCGCTCGCCGGACTTGGACTGCGGCAGACGGCTCTCGTCATCGGAAGCTATGTAAGAGCGCGACTGCGTCCGCATCCGGTTGAGGAAAACTTCGAGCAGTGGGTGTCGAACCGCTTCGGTGAGCGACTCTATCGAATCTTCTTCAAAACGTACACTGAGAAAGTCTGGGGAATTCCCTGCACCGAGATTCGCGCCGAGTGGGCAGCGCAGCGCGTGCAGGGGCTGTCGCTGGTTCGCGCGATCATCTCAGCTGCGTCTCTTCAAAAAAGACCTGCGAGGATCAAGTCACTGATCGAACGCTTTCATTATCCACGACTGGGCCCTGGCCAGATGTGGGAGGCATGCGCAGCAAAGGTCCAGGAGCTTGGCGGCAAGGTTTTGCTGGGGCATCGCGTCACCAAGCTCGACTGTCATGAAGACAGTGTCGTGAGTGCAACTGTTGCAACGGCGGAAGGCGAGAAGAAAATCCCCGGGAAATATTTCATCAACACGATGCCGCTCCGGTCTCTCATCAGGGCGCTCGACCCAGCACCGTCACCCGCAGTTGTCGCGGGCGCGGACAACCTGCGCTATCGCGATTTCATGCTCGTCGCGCTCATGCTGGACAAGCCCGAATTGTTTCCTGACAACTGGATCTACGTTCACACTGCGGGTGTGAAGGTGGGACGCATCCAGAATTTCAGGAACTGGAGCAAGGCGATGGTTCCGCGCGACGATGTGACCTGCATAGGAATGGAGTATTTCTGCTTCAAGGGCGACGATCTCTGGACCAAGCCTGATGAAGAGCTCCTGGCCTTGGCGACCGATGAGCTGACGCGACTTGGTCTCGCGCCTGGTGCGCGCGTTATCGATGGTTCTGTCGTAAGAATGCCGAAAGCGTATCCGATCTACGACGCGACGTACGCGTCCAATGTCGAGAAGATCAGGGAGCATCTCGAAACGGTCGAGAATCTCGTGACGATCGGGCGCAATGGAATGCACAAGTACAACAATCAGGATCATTCCATGTACACGGCGATGCTTGCCGTCGAGAACATGAACGGCGCGTCGCACGACATCTGGGCCGTGAATACAGACTACGAATATCACGAGGAGCAGCGCATCGAATCTCCGGGAGCATCTGCATGAATGAGATGGAGAGCATCCTCCTTCCGGGGGAGCCCGACGATGTCGAGGCGAGCGTACCGAAGTCCACGCTCATGTTGTTCGCGCCGCTCGACAAGAGAGCATTTGGTGCAGCAATCGGCGTTGCGAGCGCGCTCTTGATATTTGCGCTTACCGCTTTGCAGCTCATCGTGAAGCCCGAGCCGTCGCTCGAGCTCTCATTGCTGAGCCAGTACTTCGCGGGCTACACCGTCTCGTGGCCGGGCGCATTCATTGGAGCCGCCTGGGTTTTCGTCACAGGCTTCTGCGCCGGATGGTTCACGGCATTCGTCAGAAACTTCGCACTCGCAATTTCACTCTTCATGCTCAGAAGCAAAGCAGAGCTCGCTGATTCACGCGACTTCCTGGATCACATATGACAGGTGTGACAATGAGAAAAGACGACGAGCTCAACACATTGCTCAGGCTCAATGCCCGCGCGTGGGGCATCGCAGTTGGAACCCTCCTCGGCGTTGGGATATTCCTCGCGACAGCGTTCCTGCTCATCAAAGGCGGCGCGACAGTAGGACCGCATCTCGCGCTGCTTGGGCAGTATCTTCCGGGCTACAGCGTCACGTGGCCCGGCGCGTTCATCGGTTTTGTGTATCTATTCGTGATCGGCTACGCGATCGGAAGAATCATTGGAGGTGTGTATAACGCTCTCGTGCGCTCCGATTGAACGGGTGGGTCACTATCCCCCACGAGAGAGCGCTCACCGCGGTAAGAGTGTAGATCAGGTGTAGTGGAACGCACGCTAACGCGAAGCCGAAGCCCCGCAACCGGTTCAGCTGAGCGAATAGAGTGGCGTTCGCTGCGATGAATGCGAACAGCGCTGCGCTTGCAGAAACGGTGATTCCGGTGCTGCGCGTGACGATTGCAAGGACGAGCATCAACGCAAACATTGCCGCTGCAATCGCACTGAGTTTCTCAGTTCCGCCAAGACTGAGTCCGTGAGGCTTGAGAACTTCGCCTCTCTCCAGGAGCACGCGTGTCCATGGAATCCCACGGCGACTGAAGTCCCCGCGAATCATTGACGCGAGAGTGATGCGCTTGCGATGAGTGCATTGAATCGATGGATCGAGAACGATCTCGTGTCCCGCATCGATGAGCCGGTAGCCGAGCTCGACGTCTTCCATTTCGGCGTGCGCAAAGCGCCGGGCATCGAATCCGCCAACCTGTTGCAGCGCGGATTTTCTTACGGCACCACAGCCTGCCCAGAAGCTCTGCACACTGCCTGCGCTTCGTTGATGCACGAAATGATGCAGGAGATTTCTGTATTGAGAGACAACGCCTGACGCGAATGGCCGGCTGTCATATGATCCGAAAACAGCAGATGCATTCGTGCGCCCAAACACGTCGAGCATTTTTTGCAAAGCATCCGGAGGCACGACGACATCTGCGTCGACGAATGCGACGATTTCGGCGCGCGCACTGTCAGTTCCAGTATTCCGCGCGTTTGCCGGCCCCTGCGCAGGGCGTGCAATACGAATCACCTTGTCCGCATGATTTTCTGCAATCGTCGGAGTGTCGTCACTGCTTGCGTCATCGACCACGATCAGCTCGTACGCGACGTTGAGAGCGCTGGACCTTATAGCAGAGAGACACGCACCGAGATCCTGCGATGCGTTATGCGCCGGAACCACAATGCTCAAAGAGGGACCTCTCTCGAGGTCCCTCCCGCTGTCTCTGCCTGTGTTTTCTATCAAGTGCGCCGTGTAGGAATCGAACCTACAACCTAATGATTAAGAGTCATTTGCTCTGCCAATTGAGCTAACGGCGCAGTCACCTGCACTGCACTCTGGCGCGCCAGGAGGGAGTCGAACCCCCGACCCACAGCTTAGAAGGCTGTTGCTCTATCCAACTGAGCTACTGGCGCAGGTAGTCTGTCAATTTAAAGTCGGGGCGCCCGGATTTGAACCGGGGACCTCCTGCTCCCAAAGCAGGCGCGATACCGGGCTACGCTACGCCCCGAAGAAGCAATGTCAAACCTACAATGTCCGGCCACTCTGACGCAACGCGTCAACGAGGGCGCGAAATGCCCTTCCCCTGTGACTGACTTCTTCCTTTGCCTCGATCGACGCCTCGCCAAACGTCATGCCGAGCTCGTCGGAGAAGAAATAGGGATCGTACCCGAAGCCGTTGGAGCCTCTCGGATCATCGATCACCCTTCCATGAGTGCGCCCCATTGCAACATGCTCCTGGTCTTCGTCTACGAAAGCTGCCGCGCACGCATAGCTCGCTGAACGATCGCCCTTCTCGCGAAGAGCATCGAGGAGCTTCGCATTGTTGGCGTCGTCGAGATCCTGGCCCGAAAGATCTTCACGTCCCGAGTAGCGTTTGCTCCACACTCCCGGTGCGCCACCGAGCGCATTCACCGAAAGTCCGGAATCGTCTGCCATTGCCGGCAGTCCTGTCAGACGATGAAAGTATCTCGCCTTGGCGAGAGCGTTTTGCTCGAAGGTGTCGTAGATCTCGATGCCGGATTCGTCTGGTGATTCAGCAATGCCGAGATCATCGAGAGTTACGCCGTGAAGGCCCGCGGAAGAGAGAATTCCCTGCAGCTCGCGAAGCTTTCCTGCGCTCCGCGTCGCGAGAACGATTCTGCGATCAGCTTCCAAGCGCGGACTGCTGCATGCGATCGAGGTCTGCTATTCCTGCGACTGCAAGGTCGAGCAGCGTATTGAGCTGGCCGCGATCGAAGGTTCCGTGCTCACCCGTGCCCTGCACTTCCACGAACTGGCCTGCTGAGCTCATCACGACGTTCATGTCCACTTCAGCGCGCACGTCTTCGGAATACTCGAGATCGAGCCGCGGCTCACCGTCGATGATGCC
>DASUXX010000290.1:0-6346 GCA_036377755.1 Gemmatimonadaceae bacterium | reverse complement strand
CGCCCTTAGCTATTTGCTCCTACTAGCTAAAGGCGCAGTTCTGTATTAGCACGCTAAAGGCAAAGCGCTAAAGCTGCTACGAGCTACGGGCCGCCGAGAGGCGCGCGTCGTTAAGTAGTTCAGACTAGGAGAGCGCGAGAGCGCCCCGCCGTTTGACAGCCGAAACATACGGTACGCAGCTTGCCCTATACCTGGTTATCAGTATCAACTGACAACAGGGAACTTTTTGATGAATAGATCTTTCAGAAAATCGGTCATTGCAGCAGCGATCCTCGCAGGGGCGGGTTCGATCGCGGGCATGACATACAGCGGTTCAACAAAGGCAGACCAGGCTGGCGGCAGTGCGTACCTTCTCGCCGACCTTTCGGACAAGATTCTCTACCTTTATGAAGGCGATTCGGTGTCGTACATGTACGACATCTCGGACGGCAAGGATCCATACCCGACGCCGCGCGGGAATTTCAAGATTCGCAAGCTCAACTGGAATCCGAGCTGGACACCGCCAGATTCGAAGTGGGCAAAGAACAAGAGACCGACTGCGCCCGGTGACCCGAAGAATCCTATGAAGGTTGTGAAGATCTTCTTCAAGGAGCCCGACTATTACATCCATGGAACGGGTGACATCAACAGCCTTGGCTCCGCCGATTCGCACGGCTGTCTGAGAATGCACCCTGATGACGTGATGAAAGTGGGCCAATGGGTGATGGCTCATGGCGGTCAGCCTCAGGAAGAGAACTGGTTCATGCGGCTCATCCACTCGCGCCGCGAGGAGAAAGTCGTATATCTCACAACTCCGGTCCCCATCAAAGTGCAGGAGTAAAGATGACCCAGCCCGCCTTCGTCGAGAGATCACGCTACTACCTGGCGTATGAATATCCGACGAAGATCGGGCTGGCCATCAGCCTGCTCGACGAAACTCACATCTGGAAGCGCGCAAACGCCGACTCGAATTCGATCGGCAATCTGATGCTTCATCTAGCCGGCAACGTGCGGCAATGGATTGTGAGCGGCGTTGGGGGCGAATCGAGTGACCGTGACCGCGCGGGCGAATTCGCTGCAACCGGCGGATACACAAAGAAAGAGCTGACAGCGCTTCTCACTTCGAGCGTAACGGATGCAGACAAAGCGCTGTCACGACTGGCGGCTGTGGATCTCGATCGCAGCGTGACGATACAGGGTCGTGATACGACGGTGTTTGCCGCTGTATATCACGTTGTCGAGCATTTCTCGATGCACACCGGCCAGATCATTATGCTCGCCAAGATGTATGGCGCGCAAACTATCCAGTTCTACGAGAACGCAGGCGGAATCGCGATACCGGTCTGGGGCGGAACGGAGAGAATGAGCGAAAAGCGCTGATTCGAGGTTGCGACTGCACGTGCCCGGTCGCACTATGATGTTCTAACATCAACATTCTTATTCCAATGTCTGCACGCGCACTCGTCATTGTTGCATCGGTACTGTCTCTCGGATCAGCGTCGGCGCAAACGCCAGCGGTGACTGGTGTGTTCGTGTCCACGCTGGGCAAGGACACGATTCAAATCGAGCGCTATACGCGATCAGGAGACAAGCTCGAGGGCGACATCGTCCGGCGAGCGCCCCGCGTTCAGGTCATTCATTACGTTGCTGACCTCGCCAGCGGCAAGGTGAAGGGAATGTCGGTATCGACGCGCAGATACGGCGCTGATGCCACTACAGCTCCGATCTTCTCGATGGTTACGCTGCTCGCTGACTCTACGGCGAGCGTCGAGGTGCAGCGTTCGGGGCGGCCTGATACGGTTAATACAGGAACGAGATCGTTCAAGGGGCGCGTAATTCCTCTCGTCCCGGGCATTCCCCCGTCACTCGCGATGTATGAGCAGGCGCTCATCAACAATCCGCCTGCAGCGCGTGACACGATACTGTTCAATGTCATTACTGCCGGGTTCGGCCCGAATCCCAACATGAGACTGTATCGCCGCGCACGCGATACAGTCGTGTTCGTAAGCAGCTTCTCACCGGGATGGACTGAAGTCGTAACCGTCGATCAGTCGGGACGCATTCAGTCGCTCGACGGCACGCTCACCACAGTCAAGGCCATCACACGACGTGCGCCGAATCTCGATTTTGATGCTGTCACCAGGGGATGGGGTGCGTTCGAAGCAGCGCGCGGTCCAGTTGGCGCGATGTCTCCTGCCGACACAGTGCGCGCAACAGTTGGAGCTGCGAACCTCGAAGTTGTCTACAGCCGCCCATCGAAGCGCGGCCGGACGATTTTCGGCAATGTCGTTCCGCTCGATTCTGTGTGGCGCACCGGTGCCAATGCGGCAACGATGCTCACTACGTCATCCGATCTCATCATTGGAAACACTCCCGTTCCTGCCGGGAAGTACACACTGTGGACGATACCTTCGCGAACTGGAGCCAAGCTGATCATCAACAGCCAGACAGGTCAGTGGGGAACCGAGTACGACGCGAGCAAGGACTTCGCGCGAATCGACATCGCGCAGAATGTTCTGACGAAGCCGGTGGAGGAATTCACGTTCGCGATCGTGCCGCAGGGCGCGGGCGGAATTCTCAAATACTCATGGGACGACCGGGAGTTCTCGGTTCCAATAAGAGTCAAGTAGAATCTGTCTCACACATTGAACCGGTCGCCTCTGGACCTGGATCTCGACACGATGAAGCGACTTGGTCACCAGGTCGCTGATGTCGTCGCGGAGCATCTTGCGGGAATTCGTGACGAGCCGGTGATTGCAACGGTTCCGCGCGCCCAGCTCAACTCTGACTTGCTGTTACCGGCTCCGGAAGGACCCACTGATTTCGCGGAGATCCTCCGCACACTCGAGGAAAAAGTTTTTCCTTATCACGCTCGCGAGCCACATCCGGGATTTCTCGCGTACGTATCGAGCTGTCCAACGTTCCCATCGCTCCTCGGCGACTGGCTCGCAACAGGCTACAATTTTTTCGCGGGCGTGTGGCCTGTCGCAGCAGGTCCAAATGAGATCGAGATGGCTGTTCTCGAATGGATTCGCGCCTGGACGGGGATGCCGGAAGGCTCGAGCGGGCTCCTCACGTCGGGCGGATCCGCAGCAAACACAACCGCCGTAGTTGCTGCGCGGCATCGTGCCGTCGAGCGCGGCGGTGACATTCGCCGGCTCATAATGTACACCTCCGCGCAGGCGCATTCGTCAGTAGTGCGGGCGGCATGGGTTGCCGGTATTGCACGATCCAACGTGCGGCTGATCGAGACCGACGAGCTCTTTCGAATGAGACTCGATCGTCTCGAAGAGGCTATTGCCAGAGATAAGGCCAATGGCGACGAGCCGTTCCTCATTGCCGCAAATGGAGGAGCCACCAACACCGGTGCAGTCGACCCGATCGAAGAGCTCGCGTCTATCAGTAAGGCAAGCTCGATGTGGCTCCATGTAGATGCAGCATATGCCGGGTTTGCTGTATTGACAGAGGAAGGAAGAAAACTACTCGGGAGAATCGACGTCGCTGACAGCATCACGCTCGATCCGCACAAGTGGCTGTTCGTTCCATTCGAGTGCGGGTGCCTCATGGTCCGCGATCCTGCGACACTGAGTGACGCGTTCCGCATTACTCCGGAATATCTCAAGGACGTAGAGCCGGGCGAGGAGGAAGTGAACTTCGCCGATCGCGGGGTACAGCTCACGCGATACTCGCGAGCGCTCAAGATCTGGGTCTCCGTGAAATATTTCGGGACTGAAGTGATCGCGTCAGCGATTCAGGACGCTATGGAGCGCGCGAGACTTCTCGACTCGCTCGTTCGCGCGGATGAAAGCTTCGAGATTCTGTCACCTGCACAATTCGGAATCGTCTGCTTCAGGGCGAAGCCTCGCGGTCTCGATGAATCGGAGCTCGACTCGCTCAACGAGCGAATCAACAGTCGCGTCGTCAGCGAAGGGCGTTTCCTCATTTCATCGACACGCCTCAACGGGAAGTTCTCCCTGAGAATGTGCACACTGGGCTATCGCACCACTCAGGATGACGTCCGTAACCTTTTTGACACAATACGCCGCTCCCTCGATGTCGAGATCGAGAGCCGATAGCAGGTATTACTGCATTTCCATTTGGGGAATCCGACCCGAACGGTTACAATAGAGTGCGGCCGAACATAGTCGGCCTGCAATTGTTTTCGAGAGAGGGATCTTGGTGCTGCGACTGCCGATAATGGGTCGGCCGCTGCGTGGTTACTGGTGGCTTCCCACCAGCCGGGGAAAAGTGCTTCGCGTACTGCGAGGTACTTACGAGCCGGAGCAAACCGCGCACTTCGTGAGATGGATCGGGCCGGGCGCGACAGTCATCGATGTCGGCGCTCATGTCGGCTATTACACCCTGCTCGCCTCCATGCTTGCCGGGGAGACGGGGTCTGTCTGGGCCTTCGAGCCCGAGCCCACCAATGCGGCATTCCTCAGGCAGCACATGTATCTCAACCACTGCAACAACGTGCACGTGGAAGAGCTGGCAGTCTCGAACTCGAGCGGCCGCGCAAAGTTCGTTTGCGGTAAAGGCAGCGGCACCGGGCATCTCGACAAGGGCGGCGATGTGGAAGTTCGAACTATTCGTCTCGCCGAGTTCTGTGAAGCGCACGGCATAAAGCCGACGGCGCTCAAGATCGATGTGGAAGGCGCCGAGATCGAAGTGCTCGAAGGAGCGCGAGAGCTGATTCGTAGCAGCCGTCCAGTGATCTTCCTCTCGACTCACGGTCCTGCACTCCATCGCCAGTGCATGGCGTGGTTGCGCGAGCTCGGGTACACGCTCAAGCCAATACTGGGCGGCAACGTCGAAGATGCTGCTGAAGTTCTGGCATTGCCGGACGGCGCTATAGCGTGACATCCCTCTCGGTCATCGTTTCGACATACGATCGACCGGAGTATCTCGAGCGAGTCCTGGTTGGCTATGCAATGCAGACCGACAGGGATTTCGAGCTGGTAATCGCGGATGACGGCTCCGGTCAGGCGACAAGCGATGTCATCGCCGCTGCGCGTAAATCACACAAGCTCAGCATCACTCACGCACGTCATGAGCATCTCGGATTTCGCAAGACGGTGATTCTGAATCGCGCGATCGTGGCATCGGCAGGGGAATACCTGCTCTTTACCGATGGCGACTGCATTCCGCGTGAGGATCTGATCGCCACGCATCGAAGACTTGCATCCGATGGCAGGTACGTCGCGGGTGGCTACGTGAAGCTTCCTCCGCAGATCAGCAACAGTCTTTCGATGGACGACATCGACGGTAGGCGCTTCACTGACCTCGGATGGCTGCGATCACGCGGATGGAAACCGGGCCGTCGTGCGCTGCGACTTACCCGATCGTGGCGGCTCGGCAGTCTCTACGATTTCATCACGCCAACGGCAGCCGATTTCCACGGAAACAATGCATCGGTGTGGCGCGACGCACTGTATGTCGTGAACGGCTTCGAAGGTGAGATGGGTTACGGTGGTCTCGACCAGGCGCTCGGTTACCGTTTGCAGAATGCCGGAATAAAAGGCATTCAGGCGCGGCATCGTGCTGTAACGATGCATCTTCATCACGATCGCCCCTACCGCAATCCCGAGGTCGTTCGAAAGAATCGCGAGATAATGAAGCGGATCAAAAAGAGCGGGGAATCGAGGGCGCGGCTCGGCATCGCCGAGCTTGCGGAGGATCCGACTTTTACTGTGGATCGCGGCTAAAGAGCGAGCGAGAGCTGCGCGGGGCCGAATGCAGCGGCGCGATCAGCGGAAATGGTGTTGGAAGGTGTGTTCTGCATTGCAGCGACAATCGAGCCCTTGAATGGAGTACGTCTCAGTGCGAGCCGCATTGCTTCCGTAGCCTTCTGCGGCGTGTTGTTCGTCTCGCTCAGATGAGCGAGAATCACGTGTGACATGCCGCCATGTGCGCATTCTGCAGCGGTGACTCCAGCCTCGCGATTGCTCAGATGCCCTTCGCGACTGGCAATCCTGCGCTTGAGCATCGCAGGGTATGGTCCATTGCGAAGCATCTCACCATCGTGATTCGCTTCGATGACAAGGATGTCTACTCTGTCGAGCGCACGCTGAAGCGACTGAGTGACGATTCCGAGATCGTAGACAAAAGCAGCACGGACTCCTGTTGACTGCCCGGTTGCAACGAAGGCCACCGGCTCGGATGCATCGTGAGAGATGCGCACGGGTTGTATGTGCAGATCCCCGATCTGGAAATCGAGACCGGGAGTGATTGTCTGCGCGCCGAATTCTTCGAGCAATCCGCACTCTGACTGGGTGCCTGTAGTCGCAAAGACGTTCCATCCCCATTTGGTCGCGCATTGAGCGACACCCTTCGAGTGATCGGTGTGCTCATGCGTGAGCATGACAGC
>DASUXX010000289.1:0-5322 GCA_036377755.1 Gemmatimonadaceae bacterium | reverse complement strand
GACATCGGCATGCAATCTCTTTCCGGCGATAACAGGAAAATGGATATCCTCTCGAGTCAGTTCATCGAGAATGAGGGGCGCGTATCTCCCGATGGAAAGTGGCTTGTGTTCGTTACCGACGAGTCAGGTGCCAACGAGGTGTTCGTGCAGCCATTTCCTGGACCTGGTCCGCGGGTACAGGTATCGACTCGCGGCGGCGACGAGCCATTGTGGTCGCCGGACGGATCAAAGCTTTATTATCGTGATGACGAGAACATCATCGAGGTGAATTACACTGCGACATCCGGATTCCAGCTCACAGGACGGCATGTGCTGTTCCCCGACGTATTCGTGAAGCGATCGCTGCCGCATGCCAACTACGACATCGCTCCCGACGGGAAGTCATTCCTCTTCCTTCAATCGACGGCGAGCAATGATGCGATGGTGGTCTACAACTGGATTGCTGAAGTTCGCGCGCGACTGACAGACGCGCACTGAGGCTTGAACCAGGCAGTCACCGTAGCAGCGACCGCCCTCTTAAATCCGCAGGCTTCTCGAGTCCCTTCAGGTCGAGTATCGTCGGGACGATGTCGAAATACGAGACGTCGATTGAACCTTTGCCTGCGGGAATGTCAGGCCCTGCCGCCAGGAAGATCCCCGGTGAGGCATGCCAGCCCTTGAATGGCACACCGTCTTCGCGCGCCGCCTGGCCATGATCTGAAACGATCAACACATTCGGCGCCGTTGGAAACGAGCCGATCATTTTCGCGATTCCATTGTCGACAAACTCGAGATATCGATCCACTACACCGCCCAGTGCGTCGATGTCTTTCCGTGCAGGCTTATGTGCGAACTCTTCTGAAAACCGGTACTGCCAGAACATGTGCTCGATGGTATCGACGCCGCCAAGATGAACGAAGAGAACTTCTATCTGCGGATCACTCTCGAGCAATCTCGACACTGAGTTGATCGTCGCAGCATCGAAGCGAAACGCACCTCTAAGACCGCCAACGGGGTTGAGCGTCGCATCCGCTGGCTTCTTCCATTCTCCAACAGGAAGAATCCGCTTGAGCTCTGCCGAGTCTATTGGTACGTCATGCGAAAATGGCGCGAGGAGCTCGTCACGACGCGACGCAGGCTCAACGAGTCCGCTCTTCTCCGGAGCACGCACACCAACAAGTCCCCAGACGTCTGCCATCGCAAGATTCGACACGACGACCTTTGCCTGACCCGTTGCGGGATACGAAAAATTCCAGCGCACTACTGCTGTCTCGATTCCAGATCTGTCGAGATACTCCCAGACCGGCGGAACCCTGAGCGATTTCCTGTTCGGAACCTCCGCTCGAATCATGTTGCGCGACGCAAGCGCGTACTCGACTGCCGTTATCGGCAACAATCGAGGTGTGAGGTCCATCGGAGATTGAAACGCCGGAAGTCCACGCACATGTACCTCGATGTCGCCGAACACTCCGACATCCCGCCTTCTATGTCCCGTCGATATTGCACTCCATGCTGCGATCGACCAGTATGGCGGCCACAGTGCCTGCACATTGCCGTGAATTCCGCGCTCAACAATGGATGAGAATGTCGGCAGCCTGCCCGCCTTCATCAGCGGAGCAATTACATGCCAGGTTCCCCCATCGATACCGATAACTACAAGCTGTCGCTTTTCTCGCTCGCCATTCGCAACGCGCTTCAGCGGTCGTGCCGATTGCACCCGGCGATCAGGCGATGGAAATCGCGCGACAAGAATCGCTGCTGCGATTACCGCAATCAGAGACGCGGCAACAGTGAGAATGCCGTTTCTGTGCGACTCGGATTTACGTGAGGTCGCGAAGAGAAACGCGGCTGCCAGAATCGAGGCGCCAACAGTTGCGACGATTACAAGTACCGCAGCGCGCTGATACCACCCCGCTCCACCAATCGTACGGAATTTCCAGAAGTAAATCGCCGCACCTGTCGCGATGTAAACAGCGGGAATCAGCACCGCGATTGCGAGCGGGTGGCGCAAGTGACCTCGCCACTTCTCTGGCAACAGCCGGCTCAACAGTGCATCGAGAATAAAAAGCCCAAGTGCGATACCGGCACCGAGTATTGCAAAGAGCACCGCCATCATCGCAATGAGCTCGATGGCTTCGAGTGGCGTGCCACTCATCGCGTGCGTACGGATTATTGCGGGCGCCAGGAGCGTCAGTCCCCACGCAAGGCCCCACAGAATACCGGATTTGATCGTCCGTGCTGGAATCACACGTTCATTTTATGAGAGCGACGGTCATCGCGATGAGACCGAATATCGCTGCAGCGGCTGCGGTGCCGATCGCAACCTGCGCAGTCTGCTTCCACCGTAATTCTGCAGCCTCAACCGCGCGCATCATCCGGTCCTCAGGGCTCGGCTCACCACCATCGAACAGCGACTGATGCATGATGGTCTTGCTGGAAACGACATCATCCATAGCCCGCTCGAAGTGTGACTGGGTGATGCGCTTCCCGAGATCATCGCCCTCTTCCGCGGCAGCCATCGTTGCTGCCTTGAGAACGGCATTCTTGATATCACCACCACTCACTTCATATCGCTCGGCAAGCTGGCGGAAATTCACATCGGTTGCGAGCGGTGTCTTCAATGGATGCAGCTGCACACGCCAGATCTGCTCCCGCTCATCGACGCCTGGCATCTCGAATCGAACATGCGTCCTGATGCGCCGCTCGAATGCAGGGTCGAAGTTCACTGCGAGATTCGTTGCGAATATCACCACTCCGTTGAACGCTTCGAGCTCCTTCAACAGAACATTCACAACCGTGTTGTACTCGCGCTGATATCCCTGCGCCATTCCGGTTGTTCTCTTTGAGGCAATCGCGTCAGCTTCATCGAAGAACAGGACTGCATTCTGTTCGCTGGCCATCCTGAATACAGCGGCAACATTCTTCGGAGTTTCACCAGCCCACATCGACTCCATTTCGGCGTATCGCACTGAGAGGAGGTTTCTCCCAAGCGCGGTCGCGATCGCCTCGGCGCAGATCGTCTTTCCTGTTCCCGGGGGACCGGCAAAGTTGAAAGCGAGTCCGAGACCCGTCGAGTGTCGTTCGCCAAGTCCCCAGCGGGTGAAAATCAGCTCATGACTGCGGACGAGACTGAGCGCTTCGTCGAGCGCAGCACGTGTGCGCGGCGGCAGTATTACGTCGGCAAATGTGCGATGCGCTACGACCGTCTCGACAGCTCGTCTGCCGCCGAATCTTCCAGCGAAGAGGTCGCGGATCGGACTTGGCACTGCATTCCCCCGCTATAAGGACACCCGATATACACTCGTCAGCACGAATCGAACCGTCATTTATGGTATGGGATTCATTCCCCACTTACGCAATGCCTGATAGATGCGCACGTTGAGCATCGCGCCGGTGATTCCTGTGTGCTCGTCGGCAACACGCGGCTCGTCTGCAACGCCGAGTCTTTGTGAAAGGTCATGACCGGTGAGGTTCCGATATCCAAGTGCCCACGCCATCGACGGAATGTCGAGCACAAAGTAGTGATACAGGGTCCTCCAGCTGGATCCGCGCGTACGAAAGAGGTGATCGAGAAACGCCGCGTCGAACTGACTGTTGAACGCAACGAGGAGAACCGGACGATCGCCCGCGACTCGCTTGTGAAATCTTACGAGGCTGTCGACAGCGAGCGTGTCGTCGAGCGCATGCGTTGCTTTCCATTTCACAGCGTCGAATCCGTTCACACGGCGCGCGCCCTCTGACAATCTCTCCGGATGCCGCGGCTGAATCCTCAGGAAAAGACTGTCTATGACTTTTCCATCGATATCAGTCATCACGAGCCCGAAGTCGATCATCTCATGGTAACCGGCTACGAGACCCGTGGTCTCGACATCCACAATCGCGAGCATCCAGTCGTTCGGTGAAGTCGCGGGCGACTTATTCGTTATGGGGGCCGTATCGGCGGCCTTTACCCACGGCGGAGTCTCCTGCGCACTGACGGCTGACGTCACTCCACAGAACAGAAACACACCAGCATATCGCTGAAGCACTCGCATTAATTCCTCTCTGGCCAGAAAGACTGCTTCAATAACTGCCGAAACATGTGCATCGGCAATATCTTCAGCCGCGAATGCCTCACAAGATCGTCAAGCACGCGAAGAATTATCTGGTCCGCTCGAGCCGCTACGCCCCGCTTCTCTCACTCAACAAGCGTGTCTACGACGCCATGGAGCTGGTCATCCGCTCCACACTTGGCAGCGTGCCCGGGGTAAAGGCGGTCTACCTCTGCCACGGAATCGCGAACGGCGAGATCTATCCCGGCCTTTCCGATTTCGATCTCGCAGTTGTCTTCGACGATCCAGAGCCGCCCACATTCTACGATCGATTCCGCAGGCGCTGGCTTTCTCTCAAGCGCGTCGTTCCGATCTCCGACATCTCGTTGATGACGGTGAGAGAGTTCGAAGAATGGCAGCACATTGGTGGTGGCTGGGATCCGCTCGATGAAGTGAGACACTGGCGGCTCATCGCCGGCACCGAGCTGCGCTACCCCGATGCGCATCTCGACAGTGATCACGCCACAATGGACCGCATGCAATGGTCACTCGGCCACTTTCAGAACCTGATGGGCATTGCAATCAAGGAGGAGCCTAAGTCTCCGCTCATGGCGATCATCGCGCGACGGCAATTGCACAAGTGCTTCTGGAATGCAGTTACGGCAACTCATGGGAAGTACATGAAGCTGCGCGGTCATCGCAATCGCATTCGAGCGTGGATGTCAGATCACCCGTCGCTACCTGAAGTGAATGCAATTCAATCGATGTACGACAATCGGTTCACATCAGGCGCGGTGACGACGCTTCGCTTCGATGTCACTGCGCTCGCGTGGACGATTCTCGATGATTCACTCCGGAATACTCCGTTAGTAAATCGAGCGCTGCCCATTCCGAGAGCATCAGGAGCCCCGGAGCCTGTTGTGAATGCCCTCGAGGTCGAAGAGCGCATGAGTGCCTATCGGGACAGCATCCTGGAGATGATCGCGCCGCAGGTTGAGAGCGTTATCCTGAGCTCCACCGGGACCGTCCGCGGATATGTCCTATATATAGTATTGCGCGACGGGCTTACTCAGGCGGAGCTGGCCGATGCGCTGCGTGATATTCGCGCAATACATCGCGTCTTCGACGACCCGTGGTTCAACGAGCACTTCCCTGCCGGGATCCCGATCATCTGCTCGCGCACGATGTTCCTCGCTCGACTTCAGACGGGGCGATCGAGCCTTCATTACTTCCATCACTTCAGGCGAGTGCTTCATGGTCCTGATCCGTATATGGAGTCAATCGAGGCGCGATCGGATACGATCGATACGCA
>DASUXX010000288.1:0-4890 GCA_036377755.1 Gemmatimonadaceae bacterium | reverse complement strand
GGTGAGGTTGATGACCGCAGGATCTACTTCGACCTGACCGAAATCAGGATTGACTGTTGCATCGAGTGTGACGTTGCTCGAGACGCGATACTTGAGATCGACGCCGACATCACCATTGAATTCATGATCGTCACGGAATGGATTGCCGCTGCGATCGATGTTCTCCGAGCGTCCGACTACATAGGGCATTACTTCCAGTCGCTTGCCTGATCCGACTTCGGTTATTCCAACCAGGTGACCGAAGCGCGGAATTCCGCCTGCCTGTTCGCGCGGAGTGAATGCCCAGTTCGAGAATTCCTGATTGCGCGCGATCTGACGCTCGACCTGGAGTCCCCACACAAGATTGTTCTTGCCGGCAAACCGAAGCTGGCTGAAGGGAATGCGCATCTCTGCAACCCAGCCACTGTCGGTGACAGTCGTTGCAACGTCCCACACCGGTTCCCATCCGTCGTCTTCGCCCGATGGTGAGCGAGTCTGATCGCGCTTCACGCCGAGCGGATTCACTTCGAATCCAACGGCAGTACGGTGATCGTGATTGGTATCGATGATGACGGTGAGCCAGTCGGACGCGGTCATGTCCATGTCGCGTCTGCCGAGCCGGCCTCGTGCTGCCTGTCGATCGTAGAGCATTGCGCCGATGTACAGCGCGTTATCGTCGAACATGAAGCGAATATCGCTTCTCTCTGATGCGGGCTGGCCTTCCTGCGGATCGAGCTGAGTGAGTCCGCCAATCGGCGTTGCACTCTGCCATTGCGCTTCGTTGAGCCGGCCATCGACGTTGATCGTTCCGGTCAGTCGAGTCGCGGTCGCTTTGGGGGCCTGCGCATCGTGATTGTAATTGGTGTTCCGCGCAGGAGTGACGGGGTTCTGCGCACCTGCCGCCGAGGCGACGAGTAAGGAGAGAGTAAGGATTTTGTTTCTCATGCCTTGATTCTACGGCGGCAAGGTACGAGTCGTTTGTAAGAATGTTGTAATGCTGACCCTGTCCTTTTAGCCGCAGAAACTTTTGAAACGACGCGGCGCTCTCGCGCTCGTAGCCTTTAACTACAACGGCGCGGCGCTCACGCGCGCTTGTAGCCTGTAGCAGCTTTAGCGCTTAGCCCTTAGCGTGCTGAAACGGAAGGGCGCCGTTAGCGAGTAGCAGCAAATAGCTAAGGGCGCAGTTCCGTTTCAGCACGCTAACGGCTAAGCGCTAAAGCTGCTACAGGCTACAAGCGCGCGTGAGCGCCGCGTCGTTCCTCTGAGTATCAGACTTTAATAGTCTTCCACTTCCCTTGGTTGAACCGGATGATCGACAAAGTGCATCGCGTGAAATGACCCGCCATGATCGCGAGCCAGATGTGCAAAGGCTCGAGCGACGTGAACCGCGATATCACGAAACACAGTCCAAGCGGAACCACGACCTGCGAGATCACGGAGATATAGAAAGGCGACTTCGTATCGCCGGTTCCCTGTAAGCCTCCGGTATACGCGAGCGCAACCGAGACCAGCAATCCGGATACGCTGAGCACTCGCAGGAGCTGAACGCCAATCGCAACTACTTCGGGATCGGTCATCCCGAATACAGCGAGCAGCTGACGCGGAATGAACATGAACATCACACCAACTACTGCTGCACCTGATGCTGCGATGCGCGCAGCAACGTGCACGCCTTCGGTCGATCGCTCCGGCTTTCCTGCGCCGAGGTTCTGACCCGCAACGGCTGCAGCCGCACCCAGAAGTCCAACAGATGTCCACGTGATCAGTGAAAAGAGCTGCGAGTATGAAATACCGAACGCCGCCTGCGCCTGCGCGCTCTCCGGCAGTGATCCAATCACCGACAACATGAAAAGTCCGCCGATGTTCATTGCGATTCCCTGCATTCCCGTCGGCAGGCCGAACTTGAACAACGACTTGATGATTCCCCAATCGGGTGCGTAACCCTGTCCTTTCGGGAAGGCGACCACCCATCCGCCATGCACGAGCCGCCACAGTGCATAGATCCCGAGCAGGCCGGAGGCGATCATCGTTCCCATCGCGGCGCCTACCGTTCCAAACGCCGGGATCGGTCCAACACCGCTGATGAACACGACGTTCAGGCCAATGTTGAACACCGTGAGAAGAATTCCCATGATCATCGGCGTTCGTGCATCGCCTGCTGCACGCAGCGCGCCGCTCAGCATGAAGAAGCACAGCATGCCGATCGAGCAGACGAGCATCACTCGCAGGAATGGCAGCGCTTCAGCCTGAACGGCCGGCGCTGCATTCACGAATCTCAGCAGATACGGGGAAGCGAAATATCCAACAGGCGCGAGAATGAAGAGCGCGAGTGCCGCTGCAGTTAGAAATGCCTGATACACGGTCTTGTCAGCCATCTCCTCGTTACCGGCTCCGACAAACCGCGCAACGAGAACACTCATGCCGGTGAACACCGACATGATGAACACGATTACGACAGTCCAGATCTGGTTCGCGACTCCGATCGCCGCATTACCTGTGTAACCGACGAGATGTCCGACGAGAATGTTGTCGATGATTCCCTGGAGTCCGCCGAAGATGTTCGTGAGCATCGACGGCCACGCGAGCTTCCACACTGCAGGCAGCAGTGGACCTTCGATGATCGATCTGTCGTAACGAGACTTCGCCGCTGGCGCGGGCGCAGTGGCCGCCGCTATTACGGGAGCGGCGGCGCTTGGAGGAGGTGCAGCAGTTGGTGCTGGTACGTTCGCGGCGGGCTGCGTCACGCCATGAAATCTATGACGCCTGCGCCTTTCCGTATGTACGGGCTATGCGCTCGAACCGCGCTTCGGACCGTGCGCGCCCCTTTTCAGCCTCGACTTCGCGGTTGCGCGGAGAGGCAGTCGTCACGAGTGAGCCCAACAGATGCTCTATTGAATGCGTCACTTCATGCACGGCGCGATTGAACGCCTCTTCATTGGCTTTCGAGGGCCTGGTCATTCCACTGACTTTACGAACGAACTGAAGCGCAGCGTTCTCGACTTCCTCGTGGGTCGTCGCAGGCTCAAAGTTGTAAAGCGGGCGAATGTTGCGGCACATGATTCGTTGCTCCTGTTTGAGTCGCGGTCTCTACGAGCGCAGCCACGAGCTCGCGGCAGAAATCGGGTATGTCCGCAACGACGCGTCCCCAGATCTGGTTGCCATCACGGAATGCAGGCGAATCTACCCACGTTGCACCGGCATTCACCAGATCATCCTTGATTCCAAGCGACCCTGTCACGCTCCTGCCTTTTACGATTCCCGCAGATATCGCTACGAGCCCACCGTGACAGATAATGCCGATGATCTTGTTCGCGGCATTCATCTCCTTCACGAGATTGGTCACTGCGGGATAACGTCGCAGCTTGTCGGGAGCCCACCCACCGGGAATGAGCAGGGCATGTAGATCGGCTGCCTTGAGCTGATCCGCCTTCACCGTAGGCGTTATCTCGAGTCCGTGCTTCCCTTTCACGGTAGTGAGGTCGAGGCCGGCCGTTAAGACGTCGGCCCGTTCCTCACGCAGTCGCATCGACGGCACATAGTACTCGAGATCTTCGACCCCCTCCGCCACCAGGATCGCGACTTTCTTTCCGGTCAATGGCATTGACAAACTCCGTTCTGTGCTGATTTTTCAGCAGACCACTGAATCCATCTGACTCCATCAAACGTTTTGAGCATTAGTGCTGTCGAACGCATCTGCTAGCTGGCATGCCCCATACCAAAAAGGTCGTATGAATCGTCGAATTGTCTGTGCCATCGCCCTCGCTTCTACCCCCGCCGCACTCTTCGCCCAGAACCCCGCAACCCCGGCCCCGGCCCAGGTCCGCCCCCATGAACAAGCTCCCGTCGCGGTCGCCGCACGTCGCACCGGACCCGTATCGATCGATGGCAAGCTCGATGAGGCGGCGTGGCAGGCGGCAACTCCGGTAACCGACTTCAAGCAGTACGATCCAGTCGAGGGTCAGCCCGCGACCGAGCGCACGGAAGCGCGCATCCTCGTCGATGACGACGCTGTGTATGTTGGAATGCGCCTGTTCGACAGCGAGCCGTCAAAGATTCAGTCGCAGCTCGCACGGCGCGATGAATCGATCGAAGGAGATCTCGTCGAGGTCACATTCGACAGTTATCACGATCACCTGAGCGCGTTCATCTTCCGCCTCTCAGCTGGTGGCGCGCGGCGCGATGCGACGGTCAACTCCAACGGAAACTCGGACAACTCGTGGGACGCCGTCTGGGAAGGAAGAACCACAGTCGATTCACTTGGCTGGACGGCAGAATTCCGCATCCCGCTTTCGCAGCTGCGATACAGCCGCAACGTCACTGAGCAGGTTTGGGGACTTCAGCTCGCACGCAAAATTGCGCGTAAAGCGGAGATCGATCAGTTCTCGTACACTCCGAAATCCCAGCAGCAGGGCATCAATCGCTACGGCCACCTCACGGGGCTTGGCAACCTTCGCTCGGTAAAAAAGATCGAGCTCGTTCCGTATGTGCTTGCGAAGAACGACAATCCTGTCGCGCTGCCGGGAGATCCGTTCAACAAGAAGAATGAGATCAAGCCGGGCGTTGGTCTCGATGCGAAGATCGGTCTCACGAGCAATCTCACACTCGACGCGACATTCAATCCCGACTTCGGCCAGGTCGAAGTGGATCCTGCAGTGGTAAACCTTTCGGCATTCGAGACGTTCTTCCCCGAGCGCCGCCCATTCTTCATCGAGGGATCGAGCATTTTCTCGTTCGGCGACATGCGATCGCAGAACAACTCGAACGGTTATACGTTCTTTCACACACGACGTATCGGACGCCAGCCGCAGCGATCCGTTGGTGGCCCTGACATAGCGTTCGTCGATACTCCAGTCGAGACGACGATTGCAGCAGCAGCCAAGCTCACTGGACGCTCGCGCGGCGGATGGTCTG
>DASUXX010000287.1:0-7613 GCA_036377755.1 Gemmatimonadaceae bacterium | reverse complement strand
CAATACCCTACCAGACCGGATTTGCGGTTAGCACCTCGCTGACTGCTTCCCTGGTGATAGGGGCGGAGAAAAGGTACCCCTGCCCCTGCTCACAGTTCAGGGCTCGCAGCTCGCGAAGCTGCTCCGAAGTGCTGATCCCCTCGGCCTCCGCGCGGACACCGACAATCTCGGCGAGAGTGAGGATCGTTCGCACCAGTCGCAGGTTCTTGTCATCGGTATCCATGCTGCTCACGAACGCTCGATCGATCTTGATTGCATCGATGGGCAGCCCGTGGAGATAGCTCAGCGATGAGTATCCTGTGCCGAAGTCATCGAGATACACCTGCGCGCCGAGCTCGCGAATGCGTGACAGCATCGATATCGCGGCGCGCCCTTTCTCTATAATCGATGCTTCCGTTATCTCGAGACAGAGCGACGAAGGCTTCACACCGCTTTCTTCTGTGAGATGCCGGATCTGGTCCGCGAGATCGGGCTGTGAGAATTGCTTGACGGACAAGTTCACGCCGATCGTGAGTGGATCATGACGATGATGCGCCTTCTGCCATTCAGCGATTTGTCTCAGCGCTTCTGCAAGAACCCATTTCCCGATCGGAATGATGAGCCCTGTCTCCTCGGCAACCGTTATGAACTCTCCCGGATGAAGCAGTCCACGGTCGGGGTGCTGCCAGCGGACGAGAGCTTCGAGACCCGTAACGCGTCCGGTTCTCAGGGACACGACGGGTTGATAGTGGAGCACAAACTCGCCGAGCTCGACGGCCCGGCGCAGGTCTGTCTCGAGTCTGAGTCTTTCGAGAGCATCGGTGTGCATCGCGCGATCGAACATCTCATACCGCGCGCGGCCCGCGGCTTTCGCCCGATACATCGCCATGTCAGCGCTTCGCAGAATCTGCTCGGGCTGATCGTGCGCCATGGAGCTCGTCACGATTCCCATGCTCGCAGACGTCGTCACTTCGGCGCCCGCGAGATTGATGGGGAATGAAAGCGCTTCTTCAATACGCTCAGCTACGCGGCCTGCATCACTCGTGTCAGTGATACTCTCGAGCAGGATTGCGAATTCGTCACCTGACAATCGCGCGACAGTATCTTCGGGTCGAATGCATGCCTCGAGTCTGCGCGCGACGGCGCGAAGCATCTCATCGCCTGCAAAGTGTCCGAGGTTGTCGTTGACGTCCTTGAACCTGTCCAGATCGAGAAACAACACGGCGAACAGATCATCAGGATGCCGAGCAGCACGACGCATCGCGTGACGCAGTCGCTCTATCAACAGAGAGCGATTCGGCAAACCGGTGAGCGAATCGTGTAGTGTGCTGTAGAGCAGATGCTCCTGTGTCTGCCGCTTGAGAGACAGGTCACTCCGCAGCTCGAGCTCCGTAACCAGCAGAGACGCTACATCGGCGAGCGCACTGATCTCCGAGTGCGTCCACGCATGGGGTGATGTATCGATTACGCAGACTGTCCCAATGACGTGACCGTCTGTCAGGGCAATTGGAGCGACCGCGTATGCAACGCCGTCAGGCGCTTCACCGAGTTGCTCCGCGCCCGATTTATCGCTTGCGGTGTTCCCGATGAACACCGGACGAGTACTCGACACAACCTGGCGCGAATACCGCAGCGCCAACGGAACCTTGCGCCACACCCGCGAGCGTCCTGTGAGACCGACGCTGCTTTTCACCACGTGACGGTCGTCGTCGAGCAGTGAAACGATTGCCACGGGCGAGCGCAGGGCCGCGGCCGCAAGTCGAGCTATGCGGTCGAACGACTCTTCAGGAAGCGAGTCGTAGGGCGTCGGCGGTCTCGCCGGATTTTCACTGGCGGGCACGTGGGTTCGCAGCATTCGTTTGGGATGGTTCGGCCGGAGGCAAATCGAGAGGGGCCGGACGCCGCTAAGATAAAAGCTGACCACATGTTCTCCAAAGCTTTTTCAGAGAGGAATGGTCACAAAAGTGCTTTGATCCAGCCTCCATCTACCGCAATTGACTGCCCCGTGATGTAACTCGCCCGTTCTGACGCAAGGAACGCGGCGAGAGCCCCGAATTCCTGCGGCTCGCCGAGCCTTCGCATCGGAATTTCGGCTTCCCATCTTCCGACCGCCGCATCACGCGTGATCCCTTCCCTTTGCGCCGTCGCATGCGACAGCTGCTCGACGCGTTCGGTCCGCGTATATCCGGGAAGGATGTTGTTCACCGTGATGCCGTGCGTCGCCACTTCATTGGCGAGCGTTCGCGCAAATCCTGTGACTGCAGATCGCAGGCTGTTCGAGAGCATCAATCCGTCGACAGGCTGCTTCACTGCAATCGACGTGATGTTTATGATGCGCCCCCACTTACGCTCTTTCATTCCTGGAACGACTCGCGCCGCGAGATTGATCACGCTCATCAGCGTGAGATCGACCGCGCTGCGCCACATCTCGAAAGTCAGGTTCTCGAACCTTCCACTCGGCGGACCTCCTGCATTCGTGACAAGGATGTCGATGCGGCCGAACCGCTCGATCGCGGTATTCACGATTCGATTCACATCTTCTTCGACTGTCACGTCTCCGCTGATTGCGACTACGTCTGCCTTGGTTGCAGCGGCGATCTCATTCTGCGCAGCGATGAGCGCGTGATTTCCTCGCGCGCAGATCACGACGGATGCGCCCTCGGCTGCAAGCTCATGAGCAGTTGCGCGGCCGAGTCCTTTGCTTGCTGCAGCGACGAGCGCGACCTTGCCGCGTAGACCGAGATCCATTTATCGTCGCAGGTAGTCGTCGGACTTTTCGAGCCAGTCCTGCCGCGGCGGATTGAAGATGTCGACGTCGAGAGTGTCCTCGAGCGCGACAGCCTTGTGCGGAAGATTCGACGGAATGTGCAGGACTTCGCCCGCGCTCACCGTTACTTCGACGCTTTGATCTTCGCCAAGTGTGAAGAGCAGCGCGCCTTCGAGGATGTATGTCAGCTGCTCGTTGTGGTGCTGATGTTTTGGCACGATGCAGCCTTTCTTGAGATAGACGTGAGCGAGCATCATCCCGTCGCCGGTGATGAGCTTGCGATCGAGCATGTCCGTCACTTTTTCGAGTGGGATTTCATCCCAGCGGTAATGCGTTGCGGTTTTCGTTGTCATGAAAGTGAATCTACTGTTTTTGCATTGTGGCGCACTCGCGTTGGGCGTTCGCCGTTGGCCGTGATCCGTAGTCCGTAAGAACGGATAACGGCGGACGGATTACGGCATACGCCGAACGCGAATGCGAGCTGCTTCGGCTTCAGTCAGCGGACCTATAGCAGTTTGCCGCGCTCCAGATGTAATCCACCGCGGGCGACATGCGGTGTCGTTGAATTGCGCAGAGATCTGCCGATGATGAATGGGACAAATCACGTTCACAGGAGGCAGAATGAGACTGCGCAGTGTCGTTATTGCAGGGGCAGTCAGTCTGGCGATGATTGCATGCAGCGGCGGTGGTGGAGATGGCGGCCCGACTAGCCCAACCGGGAATAATCCGACACCCAATAATCCAGCCCCGACGGAGTCGAACAACATCACGGTGACTGACAACACCTACACTCCGGGTACGAAGACAATCAGCTCTGGGGCAACAGTTACCTGGCAGTGGGCCGGATGTACTGGTGGCGGATATGGCGGAGGTTATGGCGGCGACCTGTGCGCGGCGCACTCCGTCACGTTCGACGACGGTACATCATCTCCAACCCAGAGCGATGGAACGTACGCACGCACGTTCGCTGCGAAGGGCACGTATAAGTATCACTGCAAGACGCATGGGACAGCGATGTCGGGCACGATTACGGTGCAGTGATTTCTTGGCGTTGGTTAGATGATCCACTTTCGCGTTTGGCGGTGGCCGTTATCCGTTGGCCGTGGTGCGTATTAAAAACGGACAACGGCGAACGGATTACGGCCAACGCAAAACGCGAAGTGAAAAAAAAGGCTCCCGATTTCTCGGGAGCCTTTTGGTTCCTATCGAGTTACGATTACAATCCGCTGCCAAGTGAGGAGTTCGTAACTGCGCGATAGCTGTTCAGGCGTCCAGCGCCAAACTTGCTGGCATTACCGAGGTCATCGGCAGTGTCGAGGATTCTGTTTCTCAACGCCCCTCCACGCAAAGTCGTCTTCGACGCAACGATCGCAGCGGTTCCCGTGACCTGTGGTGCCGCCATCGAAGTTCCCTGCATGTACGTATAGGCGCCGCCCTTGTACGCGCTGTAGATGCAGCCTTCAGCCGTCGTATTGGAGTAGCAATTTCCGCCAGGCGCTGCAATGTCGAGACCGGCGCCGTAGTTCGAATAGGAAGCCAGGCCATCCGCCCAGTTCGTCGCGCTTACCGAGATTGCGTTTGGATCGCATGCCGGGCACGACACGGTCGAAGTGCCATCATTGCCGGCCGAGGCCACCACCAGAACGTTCTTGCTGGTCGCGTACGCGATCGCATCCTGCTCTGCCTTCGAGATCGACGATCCACCGAGGCTGAGATTCATTGCGACCATGCCAGGATAATCAGCAGCCGCAATGATCGCATTGACGATCGCACTAGTGGGGCATCCGCGCCGACCGCAGACTTTCTGCACGTAAACCCTTACGTGCGAAGCAGCTCCTGATACGCCAGCAACACCGACAGTGGTGCCGGCCATCGTGCCGGTCGTGTGTGATCCGTGGCCTTCATCATCGGTCGGATCGTTGTCGTTGTTGTACCAATCCTTTCCCGCAATGAGGCGGCCGGTGAATTCCGGGTGGCTCATGTCGACGCCTGTGTCGATGCTGCCGATGACGACGTCGGTCCCACCTGTGGCGTAGCCCTCGATATTGTCTTCGTCAGCATCGCGAATTGACGCGTAGCTGGCAGGAAGCGGCTTACCTTTGCTTGCGCCGGACGTGAACTTCATGTTCAGTCCGCCAGGATTATAAAACGCCCAGAGGCGCGAGTCGATTGCGTCAGCCTGGCGCAGATAGTTCGGCTCCGCATACTCGACGCGATCGTCGCCCTTCAGCGCATTCGCGTTCGCACGCTCAGCACCGGCGTTACCCCGCATCACGACGAATGCGTTCTTGTATCCGTGCTCGCCAACTGCGAGTCCATGCGCCTTCGCAACGTCGACTTCGCTTGCTCCACTCTTGAGCTTCACGATCACTTCACCAGCCATCACCTGCTCGGGGCCGCGAGCATTCGCGGAGAGACTCGGTGTCGCCGGGACGGTCATCCCTTCGTCGGGCGTGAATGTGTCGTTGGAGCATGCTGCGAGCGAAACCACGGCAACAGCCGTGATTCCCGCTGTGAGGAAACGGGACATCTACCTACCTCCAGATTAGGTCTACTACGCCGAGCGATTTGCTCCGGTCGTATCTCAACGCCGGTTGTCGCGCAACGTGCGCGGCCGGCGATAAAGACAGCTTCGGTACAGCGAAAAATCCCGTTATGACGACAGCAGGTTTACCCGGTCTGACTGGACTGGCCGGAAAAACGACCAAGGATAGTAAATGAGGGCAGACTCATCTTACAAGCCCCAAAATGCACCAAATGTTTGTCGCATTTTTTGCGCCAGATGTTTTTTACTTGGCCGGAGTCGGCGGAATCGCCGGGTGAACTTTATGGAATCCCGTCGCCTTCTGATATGCGTTCGCCACCGACAAAAGCTTCCCCTCTTCGAACAGGTTGCCGAGGAAAGTGAGTGACACCGGAGTGCCGTCAGGCCTGAAGCCGTTCGGCAGAATCACCGCCGGATGGCCGGTGAGATTCGTCGCGACGAGCTGAGTTACACCGGCAGCATTCGTCGGCGTCACGATCACGTCGACTTTCTTCATCAGCTCATCCCACGCTTCGATCGTGTTGCTGCGAACACGATTCGCATTGATGTAGTCGACAGCAGGAATAAATCGCGCGGTACGAAACGTGTTCGCCCAGTCGAAGCGCGATTGCTGCACGAGCTCACTGTCACGATTGCTTCGCGTCAGGTCATCGAACGCAGCCGCTGCCTCCGCAACGAGTATGATGCGCATCGCATCATACGGTAGATCGGGAAATTCAACGGGAATGAGATTCAATCCCATTCCTCTGAGAACGTCCAGCGCCCGATCGTCCCACTGTTTGGTTCCATGCAGCGTGCGCTTCTCATCCTTTGGATCGAGCTGGGGAATATCGAACGCGCTCTTTGCATACCCGACTCTCAAACTCTTCGGCGAAATCCGCGCATCCCATGTGAAGGCTGCGGGAACCGCACTCTTGTCCTTCCCATCGGGACCGTAAATCGCATCGAGCACCAGAGCGCAGTCTTCGACGCTTCGACAAATCGGGCCGAGCTTGTCCATCGTCCACGACAACGCCATCGCACCCGTCTTCGGCACTCGGCCATACGTCGGTCTCAATCCGGTCGTACCACAGACGGTTGACGGCGAAGAGATAGAGCCGAGCGTCTCACTACCTATAGAGAAGCCGACGAGTCCACCCGCGGTTGCAGACGCCGGCCCCGCTGAAGATCCACTCGATCCTGAATCGACCTTCCACGGATTACGAGTTCGACCGCCGTACCACATGTCACCCTGAGCAAGCTCGCCGAGTGTGAGCTTCGCAACGAGAATTGCACCCGCACGATCGAGTCGCTGAACGACAGTCGCATCCTCGTCGATCACCTGGTCCTTATAGGGACCTGCGCCCCACGTTGTCTTGTAACCTTTGACCGCGAGCAGATCCTTGGCGCCCCAAGGAATTCCATGAAGCGGTCCGCGATAATTTCCCCGCGCGATTTCTTCGTCAGCCTGCTTTGCCTGTTTGAGCGCGCGCTCTTCTGTAAGAGTGATCACGCATCGCAAGACCGGATCGTATTTCTTGAGACGCGCAAGATATATCTCGGTGAGTCGCGATGGTTTCAACTTTCCGCGACGAATGAATTCCGAGAGCTCGGTGACAGGAAGAAATGCAAGTTCCTCGTCACTCGCCGGCAGCGATTTCGACGCGACAGGCGATCGATACATCGCACGCCTCGTCGACTGCGCGGGAAATCTGCCCGCGGGCATGGGATTGAAAACAATCGCAGGCGACACCGAGTTGTTGAGCGGAATCTTGTGCAGGGCTTCGAGCCGCGCCTCCTGCGTCTTCAACCCCTCGAGCATCATCGCACGCTCGGCATCATCGAACTTGAGGCCGGCAAGCTCCTCAGCCGCAGCGATCGTGCTTGCTGTTATGTCGGCGCCATTCGCTGCCTCAGCCCAGAGAATTCCCGGGAGAAGCGTTGAGCCGAGCCCGAGCCCGGCGAAGTACTGCATGAATTCGCGACGATCATACCCTTTCTGCATGGGATCTCAATTTTTCTGGTCGCGATTAATCTGAAAACGAAATGCCTTTATGGTTAGAGTTGCTTGAGCTTGCTACTGCTAACTAACTGCACTCCGTACTAACTGCACTCCGTACTCACTGCACTGCGTACTCACTGCACTGCGTACTCACTGCACTCCGTACCAACTGCACTGCTTACTGCTTACTGCTTACTGACTACGAGTGCGTACCAACTGCACTCCGTACTAACTGCACTCCGTACTAACTGCACTCCGTACCAACTGCACTGCTTACTGCTTACTGACTAATACTGCGTACTCCTGGTACGCAGTGTAGTTGGTACGCAGTGCCATTAGTA
>DASUXX010000286.1:0-6178 GCA_036377755.1 Gemmatimonadaceae bacterium | reverse complement strand
AACGCTGCCGCGACGCGATTCGATGTTGTAGCGCATCTGGTGCAGCGCGATGATATCGGAGCTTCCACGCGACGGATCACGCAGAACGAGAGTATCACCGCGCGCGAGGACAATCTTCGTCGAATCGTTGTAGGTGATGGTATCGCCGATGAGAATTGTCTCGCCCCGGCCAACACCTGCCGGCTCACCCTCCAGATACAGCGTGCGATCCTTCGCGTTGAACGTGACCTTCACTCCCTGATAGCGCGTAACCTCATACCCTTCGCGCTTGAGGAGCTCGGTCATAGTCGAATCGGGCTCATCCCACTGAATCAGGATCTTTGCCTTTGCCGAATCAGCCTGCGCCGAATCGGCGCGCGTCGAGTCAGCACGCGTCGTGTCACGCGGCGTACGAACCGGATTAGGCCGCGTTGGCGTCGGTCGCGGACGCTGCGGGATCACCTGCGCATTGGCTGCGCCGAGTGCCATGACACTGAGCGCAACCAGGAAATACTTCACGCGCTCACTCCAAGCCGGCGCGGCTCGCGGGGCTGCGAGTCAGATGGCGCACGCGCTGCGCGACGCTCCGCCTCGAGACGCTGCTCCTCGAGAAGGGCTGCTTCTTCACGCTGCCTGCGCTTACGCGTCACCGAATACGATAGCACCACGCCCAGCTCGAACAGGAAATAGAGTGGCCCGGCGAGAGCGAACAATGTCGTCGGGCTTGCGTCCGGTGTAATGAACGCTGCTGCAACCACACACACAACTATCGCATGACGCCGGTAGCGGGTCAGGAGCTTCGGATTGATGATCCCGAGCGCCGACAACAATAGAATCGCGATCGGGAGCTCGAACGCCAGGCCGAACGCCAGCATCATGCTGAACGTAAAGTCGAAGTACTCCGTCGCCTCGATCATCGGCGTCAGCGACGACGACTCGAACCCATGGAAGAACTTCAGCGTGAACGGGAGCACGACAAAATAGCAAAGCGCCACCCCGCCGAGAAACAACACGACCATTGCCATCAGCGTGGGGATGATGATCCGCTTCTCGTGAGGCATCAGCGCAGGCGCAAAGAATCCCCACAGCTGATACCCGATCACCGGCGTAGCTATCAGAATGCCGCTGATGATCGAGGCATTGAGGATGATCTTGAATGACGTGCCCGGATGCGTATACACCAGGCTGCCGTCCTTGAGGTACGGCTTGATCGGTGTCGCAAGAAGTCCGACGAGATCGAGCCGCTTCTGCGAAAGCAGAATAAAAGAGAGAACGACCCCGACGAGAATGGCGCCGGCAATCCAGAACAGACGATGCCTGAGCTCCTCGAGGTGATCGAGGAACGGCATCTCCGTATCTGGAGCTACCCGCGCCTTGGCCATTGAATCAGCCGATGATGCGGAGCCGCTCGCGAGCCAGCTCTGCTTCGTCCGAAGACGGGTACTTCTTGATGAGCTCGTTGTAGAGCCGCTTTGCCGCAGTGGTGCGCCGCGCTGTCTGCGCCAACACCCCGCGCTTGTACAAGGCGGTTGGCGCACGCGGTGATTCCGAGTACTTGGTCACCACTGCTGCATATGCAGAATCTGCTGCTGCTGAAGTTCCTTCTGCCGCGTACGATTCGGCAATCAGAAACTGCGCATCAGGTGCGAGCTCCGAATCAGGATATCTCTTGAGGAGATCACCCAGCGCCGAGCGCGCGGCACTGTTGCCGCCGCGCGTGAGCTGATCGCGACCAATGCGATAGAGCTCCTCCGCAGGCGGTGCATCTTCCACGGGAGGAGTCGACGCCGCCGTAGTACCGCTCGTATCAGCTGTCGCTGCGGGCGCCGGAGGCGGAGCCACCTGTTGCTGCTGCGCGCGAATGCGCGCGTCGATCTGGTTGCGCATCTCACGAATGCGAGCCTCACTTTGCCCGCTCACTTCGAGAACCTGATTGATAGATTCGCGCATGCCGCGCACATCGGCCTGCGTCTCCGCCCTCACGCGAGTAATGCGCTGACTCAGGGCCGATATCGAATCAGAAAGATCTCGCAGTGCCGAAAGCATCTGCACGAGCTGCGTAGCGCGAACAGAATCCGACGCAGCAGCTTCCGCGCGCGTCGACGAAAGATCGTCCCGTACTTCGTCGAGCTGCGCGGTCGATGCAAAGCACGCCGTGCTCGATGCCATGAACACGAGCAATGCTCCGCGCTTCAGGATCTTCGGCACAACCATATTCATCATGCTCCGCCGATGATCTCGAACTCGGCGCGGCGATTCAGTGCCCATGCTTCCTCCGTATGTCCCTGCACCGCGGGGCGCTCTTCGCCAAGGGTGACGATCTCCACGCGATCCTCGCCGATTCCAAGGGCAGCGAGATAACGCTTCGCTTCTGCTGCGCGGCGAAGGCCGAGCGCCAGATTGTATTCATCAGATCCACGCTCATCCGCATGACCGGTGATGCGGATTCTCATGTTCGGATGGCGAATAAGCACCGGTGCTTTTGCTTCGAGAGCGCCGCGTGCGTCATCGGTGATCGCGGACTCATCGAGATCGAAGTAGATCACGTTCGCAATGACCGAGCGCTCTGATGTGCTGACGGGCGCAGTGGTCGGAGCTCCTGCTGCTTCACGCGCGGCTGCTGCAGCCGCCGCTGCCTGACGCGCCGCTTCTGCGCGGGCAATTGAATCCTGCCGTGCCTGCTCGCGGATGAGACTGTCAGTGTTGATGCGGCTTGGAGCAGGACGATTCGACGGCTTCCGCGAGCATCCGGCAGCGACGACCGAGACTGCTACAGCGATTCCGAAAACCCGGGCGATTGAGATCATTGTATTTGGTGCAGGTTGTGTTAAGTGACTGAGCGCCTCACGGCGTCAGGTTGATCATCGGGGACCACGCCGCCAGTCTCGCTCCTGCGCGCTGAGTGAGCTGACGGAATCTTCCGGATTCAGTGTCGAGAACCCAGATCTGCTTCGAGCCGCCCCGCGTTGAAGAAAGCGCTAAATGCCGGCCGTCAGGTGCCCATGACGGTCCTTCATTCTCGCCTTCACTCGTGAGCTGCCGCGGCTCCTTGTCGCGGACGTTGATCATCCAGACCTGAAAATCGCCCATCTGCTGCTCGTACGCGACTGCCCTTCCGTCAGGGGACCAATCCGGCGCTGCACGATAGCTTCTCACACCAGGCGTGAATGGCGTGAGCAGCTCTACGTTCGCACCGTCGGTATCCATTGTATAAATCTGCGGGAACCGGGAGCGCGATGAGAAAAATGCGATTCTCCGCCCATCGGGACTGAATGACGGCGACCCGTTATCGCTGCCACGACCGAACGTGAGGCGCTGAATGATCGTCGGCGAATCGACAGGGCTCATCATCAGGTCTGTGCCCGATTCGCTGCCGCTGGCGTAAACGACGTAACGGCCGTCATGCGAGTATGCAGGAGTGATATTCAGTCCGCCGGCACTCAACGTACGAGTGCGACCGCTCGCGAAGTCGACTTCCTCCAGCTGTGTTCCCTTGCCTGCTTCGAGGAACTTCGAATACACGAGCTTGCGGCCGGTTGGATGCCACGCCGGCGAAAGCGAGAGGCCCCTTTGAGTCAACGGCTTGTCGTTGAATCCATCGCTGTCCACGACGCGGATCAATCCGCTATGCACATAGGCAATGCGTGTCGAAGCAATCCCGCGGCGGCCTGTTATCCACACTTCGATCTCATCACTTATGCGATGGATTCCCATTCGCTGCGCATCTTCTGCTGCGAGTCGCGCCAGCGAATCTTCGCGCGCCAGCCGCGAAGCAACGCGCTTGATCGAAGCCGTTACGGAATCGCGCCGATCATCTTCCCATCTTGTGATGTTGCGCCGCAGATATGCAGATGCGGCCGAGTCACGACGAATGGAATCGCGGATGACGAAGCGCCGGTCGCGCGTGTCTTTCACCAGGCGCGGGCGGCGCATGACATCGGCTCGCACCTTGAGAGTCCGATAGACCGAATCGCGCAGCGCTTTCTCGCGCATTGTCGTGGCAACGGTAATCGAGTCCAGAATGCTGACATCGCGATTACCGGGAATTCGCGGCACCGTGAACTCGCGCGTGGTGAGCTTGCGCTGAGTGCTCACGTCATACAGTGAAACCAGATACCCGTTCGTCGATCTCTTTGCCTCGATGATCGCTGCGACACCGAGATTGCTGAACAGTCCAAAGTTGTAGGACTGTCCTGCAGCGGGAGTCATTCCCATCAGCGTCATATCGTCGAGGACGAGTGGAGTGACCCGATCGCCGTAGTCGAGATCCCGCTGAAGAATGATTCGTGTCGAATCGCCCGGCGTAGAATCGACAGGCATCACGATCACTTTTGGTGTAGTGCCCGCGGGGTAGCTCAATCCAAGGCGGACTCCGGGAGCGGGCGGCGGAGACGGCTGCTGCGCGCACGCTCGCGTGCTTACGACAACACCGGTTGCGGCCAGGAATGCCGCGGCCGTTACGTAGCGAAGATTCATCTTATGACGCGTGGATCGAAACTGAAAACAACCGGAAGGGCATCATCGCGAAAGCCATCCGGCAACGGACCAAACTGTGACGCTGCGGCCTCGATTGAACCCTGCGCCTCGAGGTCAAAAGCATAACTACCCGAGCGCGTCACAAACGCAATACCAAATACCGATCCGTCACGGCGAATCACGAATCGAACCTCGGCACGCCGGTTGGAGTTGGCATCATTGGGATTGAATCGCAGGGCAATCTGGCGAACGATGTTGTTCAGATACCCAGGAAATGGAAAATCGATTCCCTCGGTCTGAACGGTCGCCACATCGGTTCCCTTTCCACCCGTGGGCCCGCCGCCGGCTTTTGGCGCAGGCAGTGGCGGTGTTGACTCAGGAGGCTTCTCGATCGGCGTCGATCTGTCCGCAGCTTTTTTCGGAGTGACCTTCGCGATGGGAACTGCGGGCTCTTTCAGTTTGGCAGGAACAGGTGGAGCAGTAACAGGCGGCGTCTCGGTCTTCGGCGTCGCAGGCTCGGGCTGCACAGTTCCAATTGCACGCGGACCCGGCGGAGCTGCAACGATGTTCACTTTATAGATAGGCGGCAGCGCCTGCGGCCCTTCCTTGCGGAAGCTCAGGAGCACGAGCAGGACAATCGTCGCGTGAAGCGCTAAGGAAATTCCAGCCGGTCCTTTTAGACGAACCGGGTTGCTCCACCCACCTGTCATCTCTCTTCTGGCTCAGCGACGAGTCCCACGTCCGCAGTTCCGCTGGCCCGCATCACTGCCAGAACCTTCACGACATCACCGTACGGGACGCCAGCATCAGCGCGAAGATAGACACCTTCACGTCCGCGCTCAGCAGCCATCGCACGGAACGTCGCGCGGAACTCGGAGAAGCTGAGTGATGCGTCGTCGACGTGAATTTTTCCGGAGCGATCGATTGTCACTACGAGACCGCTCTTTGGCTCGAGCGGACGCGCTTCGGCTTTGGGAAGAGAAATGTCGAGGCCGCCCTGCATGATGGGCGCAGTGATCATGAAGATCACCATCAGGAGCATCATCACATCGATGAGGCTCACGACGTTGATCTCGGCGTTGAGGTCCATTCTCTCCCTGCGCCTTCTCACTAGATGCGTCCCTCGCGAACCATTAGCGCAATCAACTCGGATCCAAAAGCATCGAGCTCACCATCGAACCGGTTGAGACGGTGGGCAAAGATGTTGTACCCGAAAACCGCAGGAATGGCCACGCTCAGCGCAGCCGCGGTGGCAATGAGTGCCTCCGCGACGCCGGGAGCTACAGCGCCGATGTTTCCGGAGCCCTTGGTTGCGATACCGATAAAGGCTTCGATGACACCGAGCACAGTTCCGAGAAGTCCGATAAGCGGACTGACAGACCCAATCGTCGCGAGCGATGGAACGAAGCGGCCGAGCTGATCGCGAACAGCGCCACTCGCTGAATCGAGAACCTGGCGCAGTGCTTCCACCTGCGATGCACTCAAGCGAGCCTGACGTGCGTCGGTCGCTGCAAGCGCCGGAGTTGTTTCGGTGATGAATCGCACAGCGCGAGTCAGCACGCCCTTTTGAGGGCTCTGGGGAGAGCGGTCTGCAATCTCCGCAGCTTCATCGAGTGTGTGAGCGCGCTCGAACCTGTCGACGAATTCCCTGCCCGCTTTTTCCGCGCGATTGAACTCCACCCACTTCGCGATCATCACGGTCCAGCTCACGAGTGAAAGAATC
>DASUXX010000285.1:0-4504 GCA_036377755.1 Gemmatimonadaceae bacterium | reverse complement strand
GTTGCCCCACATACGTCAAAGTACGTAGGAGCGGGTTGCCGAAAAAAAGGGAGAGTGATCACTCTCCTTTTTTTTCGGGTTGGGGCTGCGAGCTGTGAGCGACGGGCAGTCAGCTACTGCGTAACACAACAACTGACCGTGCAATCGGCCGCCGGCTTAGTCGGCAGCCAGCGAAGGGCTGAAACGAGCACATAAGCAAGCATCTGATGATTCGGTTCACTCCCGCGATTGCATCGTTCATCCGTGGCCGACTTCCGAAAACTCGAGGTATGGCAAAAAGCCCATTCGTTGGTTCTATCCGTTAACGATGTAGCGGACACGATACGTGGTGCAGAATACACTTCTTTGCGCAGCCAGATCGTTCGAGCAGTAATGTCAATCGATGCCAACATCGTTGAAGGGCGCAATCAGCCGACCGATAGAAAATTCGCGCAGTACGTCCGCATCGCGATCAATTCGGCAAATGAGCTCGAGGCGCACTTGATAATGGCCCGCGACATTGGCGCCATGAAGGCCGGTGATTACGCCAGATTGAGAGAACAGTTAATTCAGGTGAGAAAAATGCTGCACGGACTGGCCAACAGACTGTTAAACCTCCCTAAAAGCTCTGAGCCGGCTGCCGACTAAGCTGGCTGCCGATTGCACGGTCAGTTGTTGTGTTACGCAGTAGCCGACTGCCCGTCGCTCACAGCTCGCAGCCCCAACCCGCGGCCCAAAAAAAGGGGAGAGCAATCTGCTCTCCCCTTTCTCGTTACTTCGCGAGGATTACTCCTCGTCGTCGAGACTGAATCCCTTTGGCAGTGATCCCGCCTTGGGAAGGAGATCATCCTCGAGATCCGGCTCCGCGAGTATCTCCGCGATAGTCGGCTCGGTGAACACCTCGGGCTCCGGCGGAACCGGCGCGCCCTCGATGTCCACTTCCTGGTAGCGATACATACCGGTACCTGCAGGAATCAGGTGACCGATGATGATGTTCTCCTTGAGTCCCATCAACTCGTCTCTCGCGCCGCGGATTGCCGCGTCGGTTAGAACTCGAGTCGTCTCCTGGAACGAAGCCGCCGAGATGAACGACTGCGTCGTGAGCGAGGCCTTGGTGATTCCAAGAAGCAGCGGCTCTGCCGTTGCCGGCTCTTCCTTCTTTTTGCGAGCCTTCTCGTTCACTTCGCGGAAGTTCTGCTTGTCGACATGCTCGCCCTCGAGGAACGACGTCTCTCCACTGTCGAGAACGCGAACCTTCTGCAGCATCTGTCTCACAATGACACCGATGTGCTTGTCATTGATCTTCACGCCCTGCAGGCGGTAAACCTCCTGCACTTCGTTGAGCAGATACTCCTGAACCGCGCGCGGTCCCTTGATGCGAAGGATGTCGTGCGGGTTCACCGGCCCCTCAGACAGACGGTCTCCGGCGCGCACGCGATCACCCTCGTGAACACGAAGGTGCTTGCCTGCGCCAACCTCGTACGTGTGCTCCTCGGCCTGCTCATCCGGAACTGCCTGACCATTACGCATGGTCGTCGGACGAACGAAGATCTCGCGCTTGCCGCGCTTGATCTCGCCGAAGCGGACGATTCCATCGATCTCCGAAACCGTTGCAGGATCCTTTGGCTTTCTCGCTTCAAAGAGCTCTGCAACACGCGGCAGACCACCGGTGATGTCGCGGGTCTTGTAAGCCTCTCGGCTGACCTTTGCGAGCGTCGTTCCGGCGGTGATGCGCTGTCCGTCTTCGATTGTGAGCTGAGCGCCAACCGGAATCACGAAGTCGCGGAGACGCTTCTCCTTGGCTCCCTTGGTCTCCCAGATCTCGATGTGCGGATGGAGCTTCTTCTCGCGGTCTTCGATAACGACCGTCTGACGAAGTCCCGTGAGCTCGTCGAGCTCTTCCGACACCGACTCGTCGGGAACGAGATCCACAAAGCGGATCGTTCCTTCCACGTCTGCAATGATCGGGTTGGTGTACGGATCCCACGTGAAGATGACCTGGTCGCGCTTCACCTCCTCGCCGTCCTTCACCATCAGCGTCGCTCCAAGAGGAACCTGAAGTCTCGCCCCGATCTTGTTGTCGTTGGCGCCGCGAATCGTGAGCTCGCCCTCGTACGACGTCACGATCTGCTGGCCTTCTGCATTCGTAACGGTGACGAGACGATCTCCGTATTCGATCACACCTTCGACCTTTGACTTTCTCGACGTCTGCTCAGCGATACGCGCGGCGGTTCCACCGATGTGGAACGTACGAAGCGTGAGCTGAGTTCCCGGCTCACCGATCGACTGGGCGGCGATGATACCGACTGCCTCACCCTTATCGACCATCGACATGGTCGCGAGGTTGCGGCCGTAGCACATCTGGCAGAGTCCGCGCTTCGCTTCGCATGTAAGCACCGAGCGAATACGAACTGTCTCGAGACCGCTCTCCTCGATGGCGCGAGCCATGTCTTCGTCGATCAGCTGACCCGCTTCTGCGAGCAGCGTACGGCGACCGGAGTGATCTGTCTCATGCGGATCCTCGATATCCTCTGCCGCGACCGTACCGACGATACGCTCTGCAAGAGGCTCGATGATGTCCTCACCTTCCTTGAGGGCTCCAACTTCGAGACCAAGGATGGTTCCGCAATCTTCCTCGGTGATCGTCACATCCTGTGCAACGTCAACGAGGCGGCGTGTGAGATATCCTGCGTCCGCAGTCTTGAGAGCGGTATCGGCAAGACCCTTACGTGCACCGTGCGTCGAGATGAAGTACTCGAGCACCGACAGTCCTTCACGGAAGTTCGACTTGATCGGGCTCTCGATGATTTCACCAATACCACCGGTGAGCTTCTTCTGCGGCTTCGCCATCAGGCCGCGCATTCCTGCGAGCTGACGGATCTGGTCGCGCGATCCACGAGAACCTGAGTCGAACATCATGAACACCGGATTGAATCCGTCATTCGACTTCGCCATCGCGCGCACCATTGCGTCGGCGATGTCGGAGTTCGCATGCGTCCATGTGTCGATGACCTTATTGTAGCGCTCACCGTTGGTGATGTTACCGGTCTGGTAGGCGCGCTGGAAACGCTCGACGCGCTCCGTTGCCTCCTGCAGCAGCGGCTCCTTCTCCGCGGGAATGTGCAGATCTTCGATACCGATCGAGATTCCACCACGCGTTGCGTTGCGGAATCCGAATTCCTTGAGGCGGTCGAGGAATGGAACTGTTCCAGCAAGACCAGTTCTGCGATACGACTCGAAGACGAGCTCACCGAGAGCCTTCTTCTTCATGTCGCGGTTCTGGTAGCCGAGCTCGGGCGGAATGATCGCGTTGAACATCGCGCGACCTGCTGTGGTCTCGACCCAGCGTGCTCCCTCGAAATCGTTCACCCAGAACTTGATCGGCGTGTGGAATCTCAGCCTGCCCTGTGCAAGACCGACTTCCACTTCCGCAACATTGCTGTAGCGGCGCGCATTCTTCACGACCGTGTCGAAATCCGCGGCGGCCTTGGTTGCGAAGTAGCAGCCCAGCACGATGTCCTGTGAAGGCTCGGCAACCGGACGTCCGTCCGACGGCTTGAGAATGTTGTTCGACGACAGCATGAGCAGACGGCACTCGAGCTGAGCTTCAAATGAAAGCGGAACGTGCACGGCCATCTGGTCACCGTCGAAGTCAGCGTTGAACGCTGCGCAGACGAGCGGGTGAATTCTGATAGCCTTTCCTTCGACGAGCACCGGCTCGAAAGCCTGGATGCCGAGTCTGTGAAGAGTCGGTGCACGGTTCAACAACACCGGGTGATCGCGAATGATCTCTTCGAGAATCTCGTAAACCTCCGGAGACTCCTTCTCGACGATCTTCTTGGCGCGCTTCACCGTCTCGGCGATTCCCTTCTCGACGAGCTTGTGAATGATGAACGGCTTGAAGAGCTCCAATGCCATCGCCTTGGGCAATCCGCACTGGTGCAGCTTGAGCTCCGGGCCGACGACGATGACCGAACGGCCCGAGTAATCGACGCGCTTTCCAAGCAGGTTCTGACGGAAACGTCCCTGCTTGCCCTTGAGCATGTCGGAGAGCGACTTGAGAGGACGCTTGCCGCGACCACGGATCGCCTTGGAGCGGCGGCCGTTGTCGAACAATGCATCCACTGCTTCCTGGAGCATTCTCTTTTCGTTGCGGAGAATGACTTCAGGCGCGCGGTGCGAGATGAGCTTCATCAAGCGGTTGTTGCGGTTGATCACGCGGCGATACAGATCGTTGAGATCCGACGTCGCGAATCGGCCGCCATCGAGCGGAACGAGCGGACGGAGATCCGGCGGAATAACCGGGATCACGTCCATGATCATCCACTCTGCCTTGTTGCGAGTGTTGCCTGCATCGCCCGAGTTGCGGAATGCATCCACAACCTTGAGACGCTTGAGCATCTGCTTCTTGCGATGCTGCGAGCTCTCATCGACGAGTCCGGCGCGAAGCTCCTCCGCAACCTTGTCGACGTCGATGCGGCGCAGAAGCTCACGCACTGCAGGCGCACCGATATCGGCGAGGAAC
>DASUXX010000284.1:0-10287 GCA_036377755.1 Gemmatimonadaceae bacterium | reverse complement strand
GTGTAGCGGCGCGTCAGTCGCTCGAGCTCACCGGTTGTCATTTCGTGAGGATCGCAGACTACACCGCCCTTTGCTCCGCCGAAGGGAATGTTCACGACGGCGCATTTCCATGTCATCCACGCAGCGAGCGCTTTCACTTCCTCGAGCGTGACCTGCATGTCGAAGCGGATGCCTCCCTTTGCCGGGCCCCGCGACGTGTTGTAAAGCACGCGATATCCGGTGTAGACCTCGACGTCACCGTTGTCCTTCAATACGGGAATCGAGACAATCACCTGCTTTTCAGGATGACGGAGAACCTTGTATAGACCGGGTTCGAGATCGAGCAGCTCCGCCGCTTTGTCGAAGCGCAGCATCATCGCTTCGAATGGATTTTCCTCGTTGAGAAACGTGTCCTTGTCAGGTCGTACTATTGTGTCACTTGGTAGTCTAAGGTCTGTGCCCATGATTTTTTTACGGCGCTTCCTGGCTCTTGAGATGCGAGATCAATTCGTCGATTGCCTCAGTTCCGCTCTCGACGATTACCGAAAGGGAAACATACCATAACGGCTTTGCATCGGCAGGCCATCGCGGCCCGAGCTTGACTGCGTCCTTGAGGGTGCAAATGACGTAATCACACGCGGTTGCGCGGTCTGCCAGGTGGCGTATGTCGTCATTGGTAAAGTTATGATGATCAGGAAAGGCAACCGCTGTCACCGAAGCTCCCAGGGCCCGAACCTGAGAGAAAAAGGCCTCGTTGTTCCCAACGGCCGCAATCGCCAGAACGCGCTTATTCGCGAGAACGCGCAGCTCGAAGCGCGTTGCAGGATCACGCCACGAAATCAGATCCTCGAGCCGGAGCGAGGCGCGTGCGACGCCCATCCCCGGAGCAGCCCGTCGTACGGCCGCTTCCACATCAGCAAGCTTTTCATCGCTGGCAGTCTTGCGCGTAACGATTACGGCTGATGCCCGACGTATTGCGCTCAATGGCTCGCGATAAGGCCCCGACGGGAGAAGCCGCTGTTCTGACTGCCACATGTCCGCGCTGACCAGCACGATGTCGATATCGCGCGATGCACGCCGATGCTGAAACGCGTCATCGAGTACAACGACATCCGCACCCGCCTTTCCGGCTGCAGCAATACCAGCAGCTCGATCCGGGAAGACAAGCACGGTTGCCGACGGATTCAGCTTTTTGTGAACGAGGCTCTCGTCGTCTCCATATCCGCGCAGCACGATCGCAGGCTTTCTGCCCTGTTTCAGAAGCCGGCTCGTCATCCACGCTGCAATAGGTGTCTTGCCCGTTCCACCAACGGTAACGTTGCCGATGCTGATAACAGGAAGGCTGGATTTTTCGACTGTAAGTATTCCGCGATCATAAAGCTCGCCGCGAATTCCAACGATGCTCCTGAACAGAAGCTCGACTGGAGCGAGCGCAACGCGCGCCAGGCGATCACCTGCTGAGTTACCGCTCCATATCCGCTCTATCCGGCGCATGCAGCCTGCGCAGTCTCAGCCATCAGCTGCTCCAGTTTCGGAGCTTCCTCTGCTGCTTCTCTCGGCGTAGTCGCAGTGACGCGGGTTGCGGGTCCATACGCTATCGTGATTCGTGCAAACGGCTTTGGAATAATGAAGCCGTCCCAGCTCGAGAGCTGCCATGACCTGTCGACGTGGGCAACCGTGGGAACAATCGGAACCTGTGCACGGTTTGCGGCAACTACGGCGCCCTGCGCGAACTTGTGACGTGGACCGCGCGGACCGTCGGGTGTGATCGCGACATCGTTCCCGTCGCGCAGCGTCTTCGTCAAACCGATGAGAGCGCGGCCCGCACCACGGGATGTCGAGCCGCGAATGAGCGCATATCCCATCCACTCGAGGATGCGCGCGATGATCTCGCCGTCGCTGTGCTCACTTACGAGAACTGCCACGCCCTGATTTCTGTGATACCACAAAAGCGGCAGCATCTGCCCGTGCCAGAGCGTGAACAGTATTGGCTGATGCGCAGTGCGCAGTCGCTGTGGCGTTTCTTCACCGACGGTGTGGTATCGCCACGTTTTGGCGAGCGCTCGAATTGCATTCACGCCGCCGACTGCAGCGAGCTTGTCGCCGAGTGAAAGGTCGCGAACCCCTCGTGCATCTTTCACCCTGCAAGTTCGCTTGCCATGTGCGCGACACGGCTTGCGGCTCCTGGAGTTCCGAGCTTTGACCTGACCTCTGCCAGTCCCTGCAGCACTCTCGCGCGTTCGTCGCTCGTCGAATCGAGAAGCTGTATGAGCTCGACGGCGATTTTTTCAGGCACGATGTCATCCTGCACGTACTCACGTGCGACTTCGCGGCCGGCCACGACATTCACAAGGCCGATGTTGTCGATCTTCACAACCAGGCGCGCGAGGAAGTATGAGATCTCGCTTGTGCGATATGCGATAGCGAGCGGACAGTCGGCAATCGCGGCTTCGAGGGTAGTCGTTCCGCTTTTGCAAAGCGCTGCGTCGGCGGCGCGCAGAACGGTAAAAGACGACGCGTGAACAATGCGATACGGGCAGCGCTTCTCATCGAGATCGACGGTGCTCGCGGCGCCGATGATCACTTGCACGTCAGGAATGTGTCTCTGGACTTGCTGAGCAGTTCTAACGAAGTCGTCTACAAGCCGGTCGACTTCCTGCTGCCTGCTTCCGGGAAACAGCGCAAGGACAGGAGACGCGTCAGAAAGCCCAAGCGCCTCACGAGCACTTCGCCTGTCGTGCATGTCCTGCGCGCGGTCCAGAAGAGGATGGCCAACGAACGTTGCGTCGATGCCGTGGCCCTTGAGCAAAGACTCCTCGAATGGGAGAATGACCGCAGCCTTCGTGACTATTTTTGCGAGCTTTGGAATTCGTCCTTCGCCCCACGCCCACACCTGTGGAGTCACATAATAGAGAACGGGAATTCCCGCCGTCTTCGCCGCATTCGCGGCTTTCATGTTGAAGCCAGGATAGTCGACCACTATCAGCAGCTTCACGTCGTTCTTCGCAAAACGCGACTGGATTTCGTCGAGGAGCTGCCAGTGACGGGGTATATGTCTGATTACTTCGATGAATCCCATCACCCCGGTCTCGAAGCGATCGAACAGCTTGACGCCCGCCTTTGCCATGAGCGGGCCGCCGAAACCGGTCAGCTCCAGATCGGGTCGCAGCTTTCGAAGCTCTTCAGCTACGCGCGCCGCATGGAGATCGCCCGATGCTTCTCCTGCGACGAAGAGGACTTCAGGCACTTCCGGCAGGCGCCGTACCGGTCAGCGCCGGCCGCGTCCTCTCGATCTCTTCAACGATTCTCAGTGCCACCTGGAGCGCGCGCTTTCCATCCTCGCCTGTTACTACCACCGGTGCGTCGCCTTTTATTGCAGCCACGAAGCTGTCGAACTCGAGTCGCAGCGGCTCGCCTTCAGGCGCAGTGAGCGGGATGTAGTCGACGAAGTCAGTGATGTTGACAGGCCCCGTTGGCGGCTTCGACGGATCGAACTTTTCCTTCAAGCGGAAGAAGTTGCCGGTTCCAGCAGCCAGATCGAGCGACATGTACCCGCTCTCCTGAAAGATGCGGATCTTTCGAACACGATCGCGCGAGATCCTGCTCGACGTAATGTTTGCGACTGCGCCGGATGAAAACGTCACGCGCGCATTTGCGATATCGAGCATCGGCGTAAGGACCGGCACTCCCACAGCGGAGATCTCTTCAGCCGTATCACCGACGAGAGTCAGGACGAGATCGATATCATGAATCATCAGGTCGAGAACAACCGCCACATCTGCGCCTCTCAGCGAAAAAGTCGCAAGCCGCTCGCTCTCGATGAACCTTGGGCGAGCGACATATGGCAGTGCTGCACGCACCGCGCGGTTGAACCGCTCGACATGACCAATCTGTACCAGTGCACCATGCTTCTGCGCAGTATCGAGAAGCTCTTCAGCCTGCTCGATTGTCGCCGTTATCGGCTTCTCTATGAATACATGCTTCCCTGCATCGAGGGCAGCTTTCGCAACGTCATAGTGCGCCGATGTAGGCACGACGATCGTCACAGCATCTACTGCGTCGAGTAACTCTTTCTCATTCTCGAAGCGGCGCACACCGAGCTCGCTCGCAACCTGCCCGGCACGATCATCACGACTTTCTACGAAACCGGCGAACGAGACCGATTCCATGTCGCGCAAAATGCGCACGTGATGATACCCAAGACTGCCGGCGCCGATTACGCCGACCCGCAATGGAGAGGTCAGATGACTACGCCTCTTCCGCTCGCCTCGACGAAGCGCATGAGCTCTTTCACTTCCGGAAACATCTCGAGCTCTTTCTCCGCAGCCTGCATAGCCTGCGAAAGGTTGAGATCCGAGCGGAAGAACAATCGATACGCTCTCTTGAGCTCGCGAACTACTTGTTCGGAAAATCCATTGCGCTGCAAGCCGACGCTGTTGAGACCATACAGCTTGATGGGATTTCCCACCGCCTTGAGGAACGGCGGAATGTCTTTCGAGACCCGCGAGCATCCACCGATAAACGCGTTACGCCCGATGCGAACGAACTGGTGCGCGCCGGACAGGCCGGAGAAGGTGACCCTGTCTTCGATGATCACGTGGCCGGCGAGCTGCACACTATTTCCAAGTATTACACCGTTGCCAATGTGACAGTCGTGCGCGAGGTGCACGTACGACATCAGCAGGCATTTCTCGCCGACAGTCGTTTTGAACGATTGTGAGGTACCGCGATTGATCGTCACATATTCGCGAATGACTGTGTCTGCTCCGATCTCGACTGTTGTCTCTTCGCCAGCGTATTTGAGATCCTGCGGCGGACCGCCAAGCACACTTCCGATACCGACCTTCACGCGCGGGGCGAGCTTCACGTCGCGATCCAGAGTGGAGCGCGCGTGCAGCTCGCAATCGTCGCCGATCTCACATCCCTCGCCGACCATCGCAAAGGGTCCAATTTCCACGCGCTCACCAATCGAAGCACGCGGCGAAACAATCGCGGTCGGGTGAATACCCGATTTCTTCATTTATCGCGGACCATCGCCGCCATCTCAGCCTCTGCGACTACTTCCCCATCGACACGGGCAACGCCGCGAGTCTTTGCAATCTTTCCGCGAATCTGGATGATCTCTACTTCGAATACAATCTGGTCACCCGGCTTTACCGGTTTCCTGAAACGCACATTGTCGAGCGACATGAAGTAGACAACCTTCGATTCCGGATCTTCCATCGGCCCGAGGAGGAGCATTCCTCCAACCTGAGCCATTGCTTCGACAATCAGCACACCCGGCATGATCGGATGGCCGGGGAAATGTCCCTGGAAAAACGGCTCATTGATCGTGCAGTTCTTGATTCCGACTACGCGCTTGTTTTCCTCGATCTCGAGAATACGGTCGACAAGAAGGAAAGGATATCTGTGCGGGAGAACCCGCATGATTTCTTCTATACCGTACACAGTTTTTCTCCCTTCCTCCTTTTGAACGGCTGCCGCCGAAGCAGCGCCGTTGCCTGATTGAATTCTCCCCGCCCGCATCAGCTCCCGAACCAGCGTCACAGTTCCGCGATGACTCGGCTTGAGCGCAACGACCCGTGCTTTCACCCGCGCTCCAGTGAGCGCGAGATCTCCGATACAATCCATAGCCTTGTGTCGAACAAACTCATCGCTCCACCGGAGCGGACCGTTCACAAGACCCTGTTCATCGAGCACGACCGCATTATCAACGGAAGCGCCCTTGATGAGACCGCGCGACCGAAGCCACTCGACTTCGCGCACGAATCCAAATGTGCGCGCGCCCGACAGCTCCTTCTCGAACGACTCGCGGTCGACGCAAATCCGCTTGGATTGCCTGCCAATCAGCGGATGTGAAAACTCGATCGTAACATCGAGCTCCAGCTTCTCGGCGGGAAATGCCTCGTAGACCGATTCGCCGTCGATTATCCGCACGGGCTCGGACAACGTCAGAATTTCCGGCTGGCCGCCAACTGCCGCAAGTCCAGCGCTCGCAAGCGCATTGTAAAAAGGCGCTGCACTGCCGTCGAGAATCGGCGGCTCCGGACCGCTCATTTCGATGATGATGTCATCGATGCCAATCGCGGCAACCGCAGCGAGAACATGCTCGACCGTGTGAACCGTATTGTCGCCGGTGCCGAGCTGCGTTCGGCGTTCAGTCTCACTTACCTGATCGACTTTTGCGTGTATCGGCGCGGCATCAGCCAGGTCGGTCCTGCGCAGCTGTACGCCATAACCCGGGGTTGCAGGCTTGAAAGTAAGCGTGCAGGGCTGGCCCAGATGAAGTCCAATTCCTTCGAGACTTGCTTCTCTTGCGACGGTAAAGCGGGTCATCGTGCCTTTCGCTCTTCGATGATCTTCTCGAGATCCTTGATCATTTCAGCGAGCTTGAAGAGCGCACCTGTTGCACGCAACGATTCGCGGTGCGGACGTGCAGGATATCCCGACCACGATTCGCCGGGGGGAACACTGCCAAACACTCCCGATTGTCCTGCGATCTTCGCACCTTTTCCAATGCTGATGTGGCCGCCAAGGCCTGCTTGTCCTGCAAGGACACAGCCGTCACCAATCTGCGTCGATCCGGCAATTCCGACCTGCGCCATGATCAGACACAGCTTCCCGACTTTAACGTTGTGTCCGATCTGAACCAGGTTGTCGATCCTGGTTCCCGCTCCAATCACGGTATCGTCGATGCTGCCGCGATCCACAGTTGTGTTCGCGCCGATCTCAACATCGTTCTCGATTATGCAGCGGCCTACGTGCGGGATCTTGGAGTGCTCACTGCCGGTGAAAACATATCCGAATCCGTCAGAAGCGATCCGCACTCCCGAATGCAAACTCACGCGATCGCCTAGGTGAGCGCCTGAGTAAAGCGTAACAGATGGAAAGAGGCGGCACGCGGAACCGATGGAAACGTGACGCCCGACATAGGAGTGCGCACCGATCCACGATCCATCACCGATCGATGCACCTTCATCGATGACAGCATACGCATCGATAGAGACGTTATTTCCAAGCTTTACGCTCCTGCCGATGCGAGCAGTCGCATCGATAGACGGAGCACGCTCATGCTCGGGATAGAATTTCGGCAGCAGTGAGAGCAGCGCAGCCTGCGGTTTCGCAACTACTATACGCGACCGAACCGTACCAGCAGTATCCGCCAGCTCAGGCGTGACTAGCACAATGCCCGCGGAAGATTCCGCGAGCATCGGTGCATATCTGCCATCACCAAGAAAGGAGAGATGTTGCGGACCTGCGCGGCCGAGTGGCGCGACAGCGCCGACGAGAGTGTTCTCGTCGCCTCTCAGCTCACCTTTGACGATATCCGCAATGGCACGAGCGGTGAGCATGCCTGCACGCTCACCGCTGGTTGATTCAAGCTCGGTCACCTGCGACGTCAACGCTTGACTGGACTCACTCCCGCTGGTTGCGGCGTTAGCGGGTTGGTGCTTCCTGTGGTCGTCTTCGGCGGCCCTGCGGCCTTCACCTTAGCAAGCACTTTCTGCGTGATGTCGAGGCTTTTGTCAGCAGCGACAATGACGCTCGTCTGTGACGCGACATCGAAGATCATCGCATAGCCTTCTTCAGCGCGAACCTGCTCGATCACCTTCTGCACGTTCTCCATGATCGGGCGGATCACTTCAGCCTGATGAACCTGCATCGTGCTGTCGAGTGCGCGCGCGCGAATCTGATACGCAGTCTCGCGATCCTGGATCGCCCGGGCGCGATTGACGCGCGTCACGCTGTCGAGCTTCGCGGCCTCGCGGTCGAACGCCTGCGCCATTGCCTGGAGCGAATCGCTCATGCGCTGCAGCTGAGCCTGATAGCTGCTCTGCTCGGTCTTGAGCCTGTTCTCCGCTTCTGCGCGGCCCGGCGCTTCAGCGAGAATCGCCTGCGAGTTTATAAAACCGATTTTGGGCGCTGCCGCTGCCTGGGCCGATAACGAGCCGGCAGATGCTGCACCTGTGACGAGTGCGAGCAGGGCCGCACGAATCAATCCACGCATTAACACTCCAATGTTAGAAAATCTGTCCAAGCTTGAAATGGAACTTCCAGCCGGGTGCCGGGCGTCCATTGACGTCAACTTTGTCGAGTCCATACCCCAGGTCGATACCAATCGGTCCGAGCGGGCTCACGATAGCCGCTCCGAATCCGAACGCCCTGAAGAGACGTGTGGGGTCGAACTGGCTCGGGCGGTCCCACACATTACCACCCTCGAAGAATGTATTCAAATAGAGAGATTGGCTAACCCTCAGTCCAAGCTCTCCAGTTCCTGTAAAGAAGGAGTTTCCGAACGACTGTCGCTGCACCCCCGCGCCGCCTTCAGCGAACGGATTGAAGCCCGACGGTGTAATCGAGAATTCGTCGTAACCGCGCAGCTGTTCTCCGTACTGGGTTCCTCCGAGAGAGAACGACTGGCTGTAGAAGAACGGCCCTGGATCACCGAACACCATTCCTGCTCTCGCCGTAAGTCCCACGACGAAAGTCATGGGCGCGGATCCGAGCGATGCTACACCAATTCCGCCGATAGGCGCATACGACCGAAGCTCCGTTGTATAGCGCTGGAATGTTGCTGTTCCGCCGAGCGGACCACCGTTGAACTGCGCAGTGAATGTCTGCGAACCACCTTCAGCAGCGAACGGCAACCCGATGCGCGTGTCGTGAGATGCTGTAAATCCAAGTGTCGACCGGAAGCAATGACTGCATCGATCGGCGACATCAGCCAGCAGGCCTTCTCCTCCATACGACACACCTTCACCACCATATGAGACGAGAAGACGGCTGTAGAGCGAGCCTGGAACAGGCAGACCGATCTGGAACTGACCTCCGGTTCTCGTCACTCTTCCGAGATCGGCAATCGTGTAGCGTGATGCGGTGTGGTATCCGGTGAGGCTTCCCGAGATCCGCGTCTGCATGATGTTCGGATCGGTGTACGTCGCGTTGAAGTCGTTGATGTATCGGCCGAACTGATATTGCAGCTGCGCGCGCTTGCAGCGTCCGAGCAGGTTCGGCTGATCGAGTCCGATGAATCCACCGACTCCTGTTCCCTGTCCAGTCGATGCACCGAAATTGACATTACCCGTGCGCTTCTCTTTCACGCGGAAGATGATGTCGACATCTCCCTGCTCTCCAACCGGCCTTGTCTCCGGTGCCGGCATCGGCGCCTCGAAGAAATTGAGGTTGGAAATATTCTGATAGCTGCGCAGCAGATAGTTGCGATTGAATACCTGGCCGGGCGCGAGAACGATTTGTTCGCGAATGCATGACTCGTAGGTGAAATCATTTCCTTCGATGTCGATGCGATTCACAATCGCAGGTGTCTGCTCGTCGATTTCCCAGCGAAGATTTACGACACGAAGCGAGTCGCTTCCCGGCTGGCGCTCGACAACAGGACGGATGCGCGCGTAGATGTAACCTTCGTCATTGTACGCATCGCGCAGGCGCTGTTCAGCAGCATCCCACTTTGCCTGGTCGAAAGTATTCGGCGGATTGTGATAGCTGCGGCGAATGAATCCGGTGACCTGCTGGGCGAGCGTCTGCTGGTCATTGCTGAACGGATAGAACTGCTGGATCTCGGATGTCGAGAAGCGCTTGTTACCGAGCACTTCGAACGTCCCGATCTTGTAGCGGGGACCTTCGCTTACCGCGAGATCGATTACAGCTTTTCCTTCCTTGCGATCGATGATCAGCGAATCGCTCAGAATCCTGAAGTCGATGAATCCCCGGCTCGAGTAGAGCTGCGGAATCCGCTCCGACAAGTCGGTCGCGTATTTGGAGTCATCGAACTCTCCCTTTCGGAACCAGAAGAATCCTTCCGGCTTCGATTCCATTACGCCTGCGATGTCATCTGCAGAAACGCTCCGATTTCCCGATACCTGCAAGCCGGAGATTGCGAGCCTGCGTCCTTCTTCGACGCGGAACGTGAGCTTGACCTGGTTGCCGGCCTCGCGCGTCGTATCGACGTGGATTCTCGCGAGGTAGTAGCCTTTTGCCTCGTACAGAGAGTCTGCGCGCTCGACGGCGAGAGCCAGTAAGGAGGGGTCGAGGGGGCGGCCAGTCGCAAGAGTCAGGCGCTCCCGAACGTCCTTGCCGGAAACGCGCTCCGGCCCGACAACATTGTATGACGAAAGAACAGGACGCTCACGTACAGTGAGCGAGAGCGTCGGTTTTGGCGCGGCTGGAGGAACCGTGCAGGTGACCTGGACGTCCTCGAACTGCCCCGTGGTAAAGAGAGCCTTGATGGCTCGCTGGATATCGCGGTAGTTGAGAGTCGTTTTCGGAGCGATTCCCGCCGATGTCAGGACG
>DASUXX010000283.1:0-3515 GCA_036377755.1 Gemmatimonadaceae bacterium | reverse complement strand
CGGAACGAACCTTCGGATATCGCCGTGAAGAAGCGATTGGAAAATGCCTGGCTGACCTCATCATTCCGCCCCGGTTCCGTGAAGCGCATCACGCCGGGCTTGCGCGCTACGTGTCGACCGGTGAAGCTCACGTTCTAGGTCAGCGCCTCGAGCTGCCTGCGATGCGAAAGGATGGATCTGAATTCCAGTCCGAGCTGACGATTACGCGAAGCGACGTCGAAGGAGATCCGACGTTCACCGGAGTTCTTCGCGACATCACGGAGCGAAAGCACCAGGAGTCCGAGCGCGAGCAGCTCATCAAGGCTCTTGCACGCAGCAATCAGGAGCTCGATCAGTTTGCCTATGTTGCATCGCACGATCTGAAAGCGCCGCTGCGTGGAATCGCAAATCTTTCTCAGTGGATCGAAGAAGATCTAGGTGATAATCTCACGGGTGAGAACAAGGAGCAGATGGCGCTCCTTCGCGGCCGAGTTCACCGCATGGAAGCCCTTATTGATGGGATTCTTCAGTACTCGCGTGCTGGCCGCGTCAAGGCAAAACCGGAAACCATCGATACGGGCGTACTCGTAAGAGATGTCATCGAGCTCATCGCGCCCCCCGAGTCGGCTGAGATAACCGTTCCGCCCGACATGCCCTCAGTCAAAGCTGAAAAAATTCCGCTCCAACAGGTCTTCATGAACCTCCTCGGCAACGCGATAAAGCACGCCGGGGCGGATTCGCCGAGGGTCTCGCTGTCATGGGAGGATGCGGGACCGTTCTACGAGTTTACGGTGCGGGATAACGGGCAGGGCATAGCACCGCAGTATCACGAGCGCATATTTGGCATATTCCAGACGCTCGAAGCCCGCGATAAAGTCGAGGGCACAGGTATCGGATTATCCGTAGTGCAGAAGATCGTCGAAGCGAAGGGTGGACGCGTGTGGGTCGAGTCCGATGTAGGTAAGGGCGCACGATTCAAGTTCTTATGGCCAAAGGTGGAGATCGCTGGAGCATGACCGAATGTCGGACCGGATGCTGAACATTCTGCTTGTCGAGGACGACGAGGTCGACGTGATGAACGTCCGGCGCGCCTTCGAGCGCAACAACGTCTCCAATCCGCTCTATGTAGCAGGGAATGGACTGGAAGCGCTCGAGATGCTGCGCGATGGAACTGTGCCACGCGAGCGACGGCTCATTCTGCTCGATCTCAACATGCCCAAGATGAACGGCATAGAGTTCCTTCAGGCGCTGCGCGCGGATCCAGACCTTGCGAGCGCTCCGGTTGTTGTGCTGACTACATCGAATGACGATCAGGACAAGATCGATGCGTACAATCTCAACGTCGCCGGATACCTGTTGAAGCCGGTGACGTTCAGCAATTTCTGTGAGCGCATGACGACGCTGAACAAGTACTGGACTCTGGTGGAGATGCCGTAAGAGCATGGTCAATCATGGGCTGAAGATCCTCGTAGTCGATGATGACGATGTCGATCGCATGGCAGTGAAGCGTGCGCTCAAGGCGTCGGGCCTGCAGGCGAACGTCACTGAAGCAGAAGATGCGTCGAGCGCACTCGCGAAGCTCGCGAAAGAGCACTTCGATTGCACGCTGCTCGACTATCGCATGCCGGGCAGCGATGGACTCGATGTGGTTCGCGCAGCACGCGAGCGCGGCATCCTCGTCCCGTTCGTGATGCTCACCGGATTTGGCGACGAGCAGACTGCCGTCGAGCTCATGAAAGCGGGCGCTGCGGATTATATACCGAAGAGCTCACTTACACCTGAGCGTCTCGCACTCAGTCTTCGCGGCGTGCTGAGAATTCATCAGGCAGAGATTGAAGCAAGCCGTGCTGAAGGTGACCTGCGCAGATATGCGAGCCAGCTGCAGGCAGTCGCGCAGGCAGCGATCGAGATCAACGCAACGCTGGCGGTAGACAAGATGCTTCAGTCTACAACTGAGAATGCACGCCGTATTCTCAATGCGCGATATGCGGAAACGCGTCTCGATGCAGACACGACAGTATCGACGGGAGCGCTCGAAGCTCAAACGGCAATGTGGCGCGCATCTGCCCCTGATGACAATCCCGAGCTTACGTCGTGGGCCGATGCCACGCGCGATGAGATGCCCGGCATCACACCGGAAATTCTTGCGATGCTCGCCGAGAATCCCGACGCTGTCGACCTCGGCAAGACGGGATTCCATGTTCCGAACACCGTCACGGGCGACATGATCGGCCGCAACGGAAAGAAGCTCGGTTCGATTCAGCTGTGGGACAAGAAAGACAACCAGGAATTCGACGAAGCCGACAAGGCAATTCTCACGCAGCTCGCACAGCTTGCAGCGGTTGCTCTCGAAAATGCGAGGCTGTTCCGCGCTGAACAGGATGCAAAGCGGGCGCGCGACGATCTTGTCGCGATCGTCTCGCACGATCTGAGAAATCCGGTGCACACGATCAACATGGCTGCGTCTTTCCTGCTTGAGATCGCGCCGGCAAATGATCGTCGTGTGCAGGCGCGCAGGCAGCTCGAGGTCATTCAGCGCTCGGCAAATCGCGCGAACAGGTTGATCAAGGATCTGCTCGATATCGCGAAGATTCAGGCCGGCGGTCTCGCTGTTGATCCGGTCGCGGTTGAAGTACGGTCGCTTGTTGCCGAGGCGGTTGAGGGTGCGACTCCGCTTGCGGGAGCATCGCAGCTCAGAGTCACTTCCGATGTTCCGGAAGGAATGCCAAAGGTTGCGTCGGACCGTGAGAGAGTCCTTCAGGTATTTGCGAACCTGATTGGCAACGCGCTCAAGTTTACGCCCAAGGGGGGCGAGATCAGGATTCTCACTTCGCTCGACAACGGAGAGATCCGGTTCACGGTCGTGGATACGGGCCCCGGAATTCCCCCGGAACATCTCAAGCATGTCTTCGATAGATACTGGCAGGCAAAACAGACAGCAAAGCTCGGTACCGGGCTTGGACTGTCGATTGCAAAGGGAATAGTCGAAGCACATGGCGGCCGCATCTGGGTGGAAAGTCCACCCGGGAGCGGCGCGCAATTCAATTTCACTCTGCCGCTGGCATAAACAGGGACAACAGATGAAGGGATTTTTTCTTACGGCCGCAGCGCTTCTCGCTGTGACTGCTTCGGGTGCGCAGGCTCAGGCTACATGGCCTGTGATCTATCGCAGCGGATCGGTAATCGTCGCACTCGATTCATCGAACGCGCAGCGCAACTCTGACGGATCGTACATGACGCGCACTCGCTGGGATTATTCCAAGCTTCATGCGCTCGAGAGCAAGCGACCGTACATGTCGATGACGCAGTCCGCGCTTCTGCGCTGCACGCCCGTGCGACTGAAAAGATTGTCAGAGTCTTTCTACTCAGCGAATGGCGCGGTGGTGCACGAGGGCTCAGCTCCGAATCCCGCCAATATTCAGTACATGACGTGGGATCGCATCAAGACAGGGACTGATGCATCGAGAGCGTACAATGCTGCTTGTGCGATGCTCAAGAAGAGGGACCGTTCGCGGTAAGCATCGGTCAAGGGGAGA
>DASUXX010000282.1:0-3942 GCA_036377755.1 Gemmatimonadaceae bacterium | reverse complement strand
GTTCAAGCTGCTCAACACCGCCGGCGCCTACTGGCGCGGCGACGAGAAGCGACAGATGCTGCAGCGCATCTACGCGACAGCCTGGTTCACAAAGGATGAGCTCGACGCGTACATCCACCGCCTCGAAGAAGCGAAGAGGCGTGATCACCGTTTCCTCGGCGCTCAGCTCGATCTTTATTCCACAGATCAGAGACTCGGGCCGGGTCTCATCCTATGGCATCCACGCGGCGCGATCATTCGCAATGCAATCGAGGAATACGAGCGCGATCTCATTCTGCGTCACGGATATGATCTGGTTTACACTCCGCACATTGTGAGCGAAAAGCTGTTCCAGATCTCGGGACACCTTCAGAACTTTGCGGAGAACATGTTCGGGGCGATGGAAGTGGAAGGCGGAGCATATCGCCCCAAGCCGATGAACTGCCCGGGTCACATCTGCATTTACCAGGCACACCAGCGATCGTATCGCGATCTACCGATTCGTTATGCGGAGTTCGGAACCGTTTATCGCTATGAGCGCAGCGGTGTGCTGCACGGAATGCTGCGTGTGCGCGGATTCACGCAGGACGATGCACATGTCTTCTGCACACCTGAACAGGTTCCATCGGAGATCGGCCGTCTGCTCGACCTCGTCGATGAGATGCTCAAGACCTTCGGCTATCCGTACACGATCGAGCTCTCCACACGTCCTGAGAAAGCACTTGGCTCGGTCGAGACGTGGCGTGCAGCTGAGGAGCTTCTCGCGAACGTAATGCGCGAGCGCGGCCAGGAATTCACAATCGATGAAGGCGGCGGCGCGTTCTACGGTCCAAAGCTCGACTTCAAGCTGATCGATGCGATTGGAAGAAAGTGGCAGGGGCCAACGGTTCAGCTCGACTTCAATCTTCCAGAGAGATTCGACCTCGAGTACACGGGCGCTGACAACTCGCCGCATCGTCCGACGATGCTGCATCGTGTTCTGGTCGGATCGATGGAGCGCTTCGTCGGCGGACTCGTCGAGCACTATGCCGGCGCTTTCCCATTGTGGCTGGCTCCTGAGCAGGTGCGTGTGATTCCAATCTCAGATGAGAACGCCGATGCTGCGAATTCAGTTGCCGAGCGGCTGAAGGCAGCTGGCGCGCGCGTGCACGTCGACAACCGGAGTGAGACTCTGAACTATCGCATCCGCGAAGCAGAGACTCTCAAGATTCCGTACATGGCAGTGATCGGTAAGCGTGAAGCGGAGAACGATTCGATTGCGCTGCGCATTCGCGGCGCAGGGAAGAAGCAGGACGTGATGAGTGTTGCCGACTTCACTGCAATGGTGAAGGAACAGATCGAGACGAGAGCTATAGCGCCGTAACTTTTTTCCGGAGCGAGCAATGTTCATCGGACATTTCGCTGTCGGTTTTGCAGGAAAGCGTGCCGCACCTCGCGCGCCACTCGCGGCGTTGCTGCTCGCAGCGTTGTTTGCCGATGTGCTGTGGCCAGTGCTCGTCGCTGTCGGTGCCGAGGAGGTGCGCATCGAACCGGGTGCGACTGTGTACACTCCGCTCGAGTTCGTGAGTTATCCGTGGTCGCACAGTTTGCTGATGCTGATCATCTGGGGCGCGCTGTTCGCTGCCTACTATCGAAAGCATCCTGACGGGTTTCGGACTGGAATGGTTGTCGGCGCATTAGTCGTCAGCCACTGGATTCTCGACTGGATCACTCACAAGGCCGATATGCCCCTGTGGCCGCGCGGTCCTCGCTACGGTCTTGCGCTGTGGAATTCAGTTTCGGCGACGATGACAGTCGAGATCCTTGTGTTCGTGGCAGGAGTGTTTTTGTACGCGCGATCGACTCGCGCTCGTGACAGAATTGGTTCGGTTGGGTTCTGGGCGTTCGTTTTGTTCCTGTTTGCCTTCTATGTGTTCGATTCTTTGTCAGGCTCGCCACCGCCATCAGTTAGTGCGATCTGGATTTCTGCACTAATTGCAACTGTTGTAGTTCTCCTTTGGGCAGGTTGGTTTGATCGGCATCGTGTCGTCGCGGGGAGTGGGGTCACGGGGGGCTAGTCTGCCTTTTGGCGCGCGGACACTCGCCGATTGACGGGCACTCGCGGACAGGACTGCGGATCAAAACCCGGGGAACTGCCACCGACCTACACCGATCAGACCGATGTGCACCTAACCTGCAAAACCAGGTGCAGGCACGGACACTCACGGACGAACACGGGCACTCACGGACAAAACCACGAAGAGGCAAAACAGACAAAGAAATAAAAAAAGAGAATTTGATTTTGGTCATCGCATGTACGATTGGCTCTCCATTTCGTCAGTGAGTGTCCGTGAGTGACCGTGATTGTCCGTGCCCATCCCTGGTTTTTTGATTTTTTCTGGTTTTTCGGTCCGCATCGGTCTGATGGGTGTAGGTCGGTGGCAGTTCCCATTGTTCTGGTCCTCAGTCCTGTCCGCGAGTGCCCGTCCAATCAGCGAGTGTCCGCGCGCCGAGCCCCACGCCCTTTTCCCCTACACGCAGGTCGAATAGCGAAACACCTCTTGGAGCGCGCGTTATTTTTCGAAAGACCAACAAGTCAGCGATCACACAATGACCGATAAATCCAGAACGCCAGTAATCGTCAGCGCGGTCAGAACGCCGATAGGAAAATTCCTCGGCGGACTCTCGACCCTCAGCGCTCCAGAGCTCGGCGGAATTGCAATCAGAGAAGCAGTTCAGCGCGCAGGCATCGATCCCATGGCCATCGAAGAAGTCATCATGGGACAGGTGCTTCAGGGAGGATCGGGCCAGGCACCCGCGCGGCAGGCGTCGCTCAAAGCCGGACTTCCAGCGACCGTCAGCGCAGTAACGATCAACAAAGTCTGCGGCTCGGGCCTCAAGGCAGTGATGCTTGCAGCACAGGCAATCAAAGCCGGTGACAAGCAGGCGATCGTCGCAGGCGGGCAGGAGTCGATGTCCAACGCTCCGTACTACATCTATGGTATGCGCAATGGCGTGAAGCTCGGCGACCAGAAGATTGTCGACGGCATGATCAAGGATGGACTATGGTGCGCATCATGTGACGTCCACATGGGCGGTCACGCGGAGCACACGGCGCGCAAGGCGAAGGTCACACGCGAGCAGCAGGATCAGTTCGCGGCGCAATCTCATGCGAAAGCGGTAGCAGCGATCGAGAGCGGCAACTTCAAGGACGAGATCGTCCCCGTAGAGATCGCCGGCAAGAAGGGCTCGACAATTGTCGATACTGATGAGAGCCCGCGAAAAGACACGACCGCTGAAGGTCTCACCAAGCTGAAGCCCGCATTCCCGGGCAAGGGCGACAACTCGAACCTGTCAGTCACTGCAGGCAATGCGTCATCGCTGAACGATGGTGCATCAGCGCTCGTCGTGACGTCGGAAGAGTTCGCCGAGAAAAACGGCCTGAACATCATGGCACGGATAAGCGGATACGCGACGGGTGCAACGGAGCCGCAGGAGTTGTTCTTCGCGCCGATCTACGCGGTGACCAATCTCATGAAGCTCACAGGCAGGCAGATCGGCGATTACGATCTCATCGAAGCGAATGAAGCATTCGCATCGCAGTCACTTGCAGATGGCGAAGGACTCGGCTGGGACTGGAATCGCGTGAACGTCAATGGTGGAGCGATTGCGCTTGGTCATCCAATCGGTGCAAGCGGAGCGCGCGTGCTCACGACTCTTCTCTACGCGATGCAAAATCGCGGAGCACGTACTGGGCTCGCCACGCTCTGCCTCGGCGGCGGCGACGCTGTCGCGCTATCTGTTGAGCGCGCCGCGTAAGCGGAATTGACAGCGCCTCAGGGAGCCACAGTCAGGGAGCGCCGCATTGGCGCTCTCTGGCGTTTGGTTCTCTTTCTCTTCGTTCTGTTTCTCACTGTACTGATCGCAGTATACGTCGAGAAAACGCTCACCGACTTTTCTGCCGCGCGGGGATACAGGCTTCTC
>DASUXX010000281.1:0-3362 GCA_036377755.1 Gemmatimonadaceae bacterium | reverse complement strand
GGCGCGGGGACAGGACTCGTTCTCATTCTTCGCTGGTACTGGTGGCGCATCAACGCATGGTCTGAGATCAGTGCGATGGTTGCATCATTTGTGGTTTCTATCGTCTGCTTCCAGGTCATTCCCGCCAGATTTGCCGCGGGCGACCCTCGTGCAGACTCGACGATCATGCTCATCACCGTTGCGATAAGCACAGTCGTGTGGCTTGTAGTGACATTCGCTACCTCACCGGAGCCCGATTCTGTACTCGATTCCTTCTACAGGCGCGTGCGCCCGGGCGGTCCCGGCTGGCGTCGCATCGCCGAGCGAAACGGATTCGGCGCCGAAGGGATTGAAGGCGGCGCGCTTGCCTGGACGAACTGGATCGCCGGAATCGTCGCGGTGTACTGTACACTGTTCGGCATCGGCAAGCTCATCTTCGGCCAGACTGTTACCGGCCTCGTGCTTCTTGCTCTCGCCGTGGTTGCATTTGCGTGGATCGCGCGCTCGTTCCGGGATACCGGCGTGGGCGGAGCGAAAGAAGGAACGATCACAGAAGGCGCGAGAAGTCGGGGCGGAGAGCCTGCAATCGCTCTACCCTCTACAGGCGCAAGTTCATAGATTTCAGGGTCACTGGAGGTCATTGAATGTCGACATCGACAACACCGGATATCGAGCTCACGGTCACCGACAATGCGGCCGTCGAGGTTAGAAAGTTCATGGACGCCGAGGGAGTCACCGGCGAGAAGGGCGGGCTTCGCGTCAGCGTTCAGCCCGGGGGCTGCAGCGGGTTCAAGTATGGTCTCGTAATCGAGGATCAGAGTGCCGATGACGACTTCGTTCTCGAGAACGATGGCTTCAAGATTTTCGTCGATCCATTCTCGGCGCAGTACATCTCGGGAGTCACGATCGATTATGTCTCGTCGATGCAGGGTTCGGGATTCACGTTCAAGAATCCGAATGCGACGGGCGGATGCGGCTGCGGTAGCTCCTTCACGGCCTAAGTTGAGATCCAACTCGACACCTTCATCGAGGGTGGTGGAATGAGACATTTCACCGCCCTCGATTTTTTTGTGCTGCTGCTCTACCTCGGCGGAACGACAGCGCTCGGCCTGTGGATTGGACGCCGGCAGAAGAGCGCCAACGATTACTTCATAGCCGAGCGGACGATTCCGTGGTGGGCTGTGATGTTTTCAGTTGTTGCAGCGGAAACGAGCGCGCTCACGTTCATCAGTATTCCGGGGCTCGCGTACGTCGGGAACCTCGGATTTCTCCAGGTCGTAACAGGGTACATCCTCGGACGATTTGCAGTCGCATACGTTCTGCTTCCCCGCTACTACAAGGGTGAGCTCGTCACTGCGTACGCACTCCTGGAAAAGCGTTTCGGACTCGGCACGCGGCGATTCACATCGATCGTGTTCATGATTACGCGCGCTGTCGCCGATTCTGTACGCGTGTTCGCGACTGCGATTCCGATCGCGCTGATTCTCGAAGGAACGATGCCCGCGGCGTACGTGAAGCCGATTGCAATCCTGATTCTTGGATTGCTGACGGTGATCTACACGTACAAGGGTGGAATGAAAGCAGTCGTGTGGACCGAGCTGCTTCAGGCAAGCGTGTACATCCTTGGCGGTATTGCCGCCGTAGTACTGCTCGGCAAGCTCGCCGGGGGATGGGGACACATTCTCGATACGGCGAATCTCGCGGGCAAGCTCAAGGTGCTCGACTTCGACGTGACACTCAGCAAGCCGCATACGGTGTGGGCAGGCTTGCTCGGTGGGGCGTTCCTGTCGATGGCATCACATGGAGCTGACCAGCTCATCGTGCAGCGGCTGCTGACTGCGCGCAGTCTTCGTGAATCGCAGATGGCGATCATCGGCAGCGGATTCGTTGTGTTCGCGCAGTTCACGCTGTTCCTGCTCGTTGGTGTTGGCTTGTTCGTTCTCTATGGCGGCAAGGCCTTCCCTGCACCTGATGCAATTTTCCCGACGTTCATTCTCGAGCACATGCCTCCGGGCCTCGTCGGGCTCATACTCGCGGCGATCGTCGCAGCGACAATGAGCACTCACGCAGGCGCGATCAACTCGCTTGCGGCGGCGACAACGCACGACATTTATCTGCCGCTGTCGAAGCGCGCAGCGAATGACGATGCGACACTTCGGTTTGGAAAGCTCAGCGCTCTTGTGTGGGGTATCGTCCTCACCGGTGGCGCATTGCTTTACAAGGAACAAGGCACTCCGGTAGTTGTCGTCGCTCTCGCAATCGCATCGTTCACATACGGTGCGCTCCTCGGCGGATTTTTCCTCGGTATCCTGTGGCGACGGGCAATCCAGAGAGATGCAATTCTCGGGATGGCAGTTGCGATCGTTGCGATGGCGTTCATCGTCTTCGCAAAGCAATTGCTGCCGGTGTTCCCGTCGATGACCGGAACGCTCACGTCACTGAGCAGGATCGCGTGGCCGTGGTACGTGCTCATCGGCACGTCGATCACGCTGATCGTTGGAATCCTCTCGTCATTTACTCATCCGCACACGAGATCCTCAGAGACGAATGACTGATTTTGTTGCCGGCGTCGATGGCGGTGGATCAAAGACGCGGCTGATTCTTGCGGACTTTCAGGGCAATCATCTCGCTGACGTAACCGGTCCAGGGTCGGCCATGGCTCCTGGCCGTGGGCCGCACTCTGCAGGAGTGATGCAGGACCTGCTGCGTGAAGCGGTTCAGGCCGCGGGAATAAATGAAGCACGTCCGCGCATTCTTGTCGCCGGCGTTGCAGGAGTTGGACGCCCGGCAGAAAATCGCGCGTTGGCGATGGCGCTCGAGGATCTCGAGCTTGCCGATGAAGTCGCAGTTCAGGGCGATGGCGAGATCGCCCTCACCGATGCATTCGGACCCGGCGCTGGAATCATTCTGATCTCAGGCACCGGCTCGATTGCATATGGCCGCAGTCCCGCGCGCGTTCTTGCGCGATGCGGCGGATGGGGACCTGCATTTGGTGATGAGGGCAGCGGCGCCTGGATTGGACGCAAGGCGCTGGCGATTGTCGCTGCGGCTGCAGACGGACGCGAACCGGAGACTGCGCTTACGGGTGCGATATTCACTGCAGCGCAGGTGAATGAGGCTCAGGAGCTGATTCCCTGGGGAATTGCGGCGACTCCGCGCGAGCTTGCTGCACTTGCTCCAGTGGTGTTCAACGTCGCATCTGCGGGTGATATCCGCGCAAATGCACTTGTAGGACTCGCGGTGGAAGAGCTCGTGCTGCACATCCGCGCCCTCTCCTTGAAGCTCTTCGGCGACGATCGCGCCGCTATTCCGGTGGCGTTCTCCGGTGGCTTGCTTCACAAGGGTTCTTTCATCAGGAAGAAGCTGGAGCAGCGCTTAAAATC
>DASUXX010000280.1:0-3341 GCA_036377755.1 Gemmatimonadaceae bacterium | reverse complement strand
CCTTGCCTTCGATGTAGGAAACACCGAAACGACAGTTGCGCTCTTCGACGGTGAAGAGGTCCGCGCGCACTGGCGAGTTACGACGAACCTTCCGCGCACGCCCGATGAGCTGTCGATGCTCATCCGGTCGCTGCTCGATTCGGATTCAATCGAAGTGAGCCGTGTCGACGGAACTGCGATCTGCTCCGTTGTTCCGCCGATGACAGAAATTCTTGGCGCGGCGTGCCACGATATCGTTGGTCGATCCGCAGTGTTCGTCGACGCGCGCGCAAAACTGCCGATTCGTCTCGAGGTGGATGAGCCGCTGACAGTCGGCGCCGATCGCGTAGCAAATACTCTCGCTGCGAGCAGAATCTGGAAGCGCGACGCAATCGTCGTCGATCTTGGGACAGCGACGACTTATGACTGCATCACCGCGGACGGTGCCTTTATCGGCGGAATAATTCAGCCCGGTGTGCGCACGTCTGCCGAGACTTTGTTTCGTCGTACTGCGCAGCTTGCTGCAACGGAGCTTGTGCCTCCGCGCCGCGTAATTGGCACCCGCACCGACGAGTGCATCCGATCCGGCGTGCTCTACGGTGCCGCTGATTCTGTCGACGGGCTCGTTGCGCGAATCAAGGAGGAGTGGAAGGCCGACCCCATCGTGATTGCGACAGGCGGATTGGCCAAACCGCTCCGCGAATACTGCCGCTCGTTCGATGAAGTAGACCCAATGCTGACGCTCAAGGGCGTGCGCATGGGATATGAAATCATTAATGGGACCTGACATTTCTGTCTGCACACCGATTGGACCGATGGCCACGGAAAAACCTGAAGACCATGGGGTAGGCACGGACACCCACGGGCACTCACGGACACTCACTGACAAGATGGAGAGCCAATCGCACCTGCGATTAACAAAACTCAATTCGTTGTTTTGTTTTTTTTGGTCTCTCTCTTTGCTTAGTGGTGTTGTCAGCGCGTGCCCGTGGTTGTCCGTGAGTGTCCGTGCCCACCCATGGTTTTGCAGTTTCGGCAAGAGTTACCGACTTCTATGGAGTTGAAGCCGACCGCTTGAACTAGAAGCGCAGCCGATTAAACTTCGGGCGTTAGCACTCTCAACCGGCGAGTGCTAACGCCCTTTTCATTGCCTAAAACCAGCAGGAGGGATGCTAAATATGGCTACGAAAACCAGTAGCACCGTAACACCCCTGGCGGATCGCGTGGTTGTCCGCGCGCTCGAAGAGACCGAGACCATGCGTGGAGGACTCTTTATCCCCGACACCGCCAAGGAAAAGCCGATGCAGGGCGAAGTCATCGCCGTCGGCCCGGGTCGCTTCGATGAAGGAAAGCGAGTCCCGATGGAGCTCAAGGTCGGCGACAAGGTCCTCTATGGAAAGTACAGCGGAACCGAAGTCACGATCGAAGGTGACCAGCTCCTGATTCTCCGCGAAGCCGATGTGCTCGCGGTCGTCAGCTAACCGTAACGACAGGAAATCAGATCCATGGCAGCCAAGGAACTCCATTTCAATACTGATGCACGCGCAGCACTGAAGCGTGGCGTCGACCAGCTCGCCGAGGCCGTAAAGGTTACCCTCGGACCCAAGGGAAGAAACGTCGTCATCGACAAGAAGTTCGGTGCACCGACCGTCACCAAGGACGGCGTCACTGTCGCAAAGGAGATCGAGCTCAACGATCCCCTCGAGAACATGGGCGCGCAGATGGTGAAGGAAGTTGCGACCAAGACTTCCGACCTCGCCGGCGACGGCACCACCACCGCAACGGTTCTCGCGCAGGCGATTTTCCGTGAAGGACTCAAGAACGTCACCGCAGGCGTGAACCCGATGGCTCTCAAGCGCGGTATCGATCGCGCAGTCGGCACCATCGTCGAAGAGCTCAAGAACATGAGCGTCGTGACGCAGGGCAAGAAGGAGATCGCCCAGGTTGGATCGATCTCGGCCAACAACGACAAGGAAATCGGTGACCTCATCGCCGAAGCGATGGAGAAGGTCGGCAAGGACGGCGTTATCACGGTCGAAGAGGCAAAGGGACTCGAGACAACTCTCGAGACCGTCGAGGGAATGCAGTTCGATCGCGGATACCTCTCGCCTTATTTCGTCACTGATCCCGAGAAGATGGAAGCAGTGCTCGAAGACGCGATGATCCTCATCCATGACAAGAAGATCTCGTCGATGAAGGATCTCCTCCCGATCCTCGAGAAGGTTGCGCAGATCGGCAAGCCTCTCCTCATCATTGCAGAGGACATCGAGGGTGAAGCGCTTGCGACTCTCGTCGTCAACAAGCTCCGCGGAACGCTCCGCGTCTGCGCAGTGAAGGCTCCTGGCTTCGGCGATCGCCGCAAGGCGATGCTGCAGGACATCGCGATCCTGACAAACGGTCAGGTGATCAGCGAGGAAGTCGGATTCAAGCTCGAGAACGCAGTCGTCACCGATCTCGGTAAGGCAAAGCGCATCGTCGTCGACAAGGACAACACCACTGTGATCGATGGTGCCGGCGAGGACGACAAGATTCAGGGCCGCGTCAAGGAGATCAAGGCAGCGATCGACAAGACCACGTCCGATTACGATCGTGAGAAGCTGCAGGAGCGCCTTGCCAAGATCTCTGGCGGTGTCGCCGTGATCAACGTCGGTGCTGCAACCGAGAGCGAGATGAAGGAGAAGAAGGCTCGCGTCGAGGATGCACTCCATGCGACTCGCGCTGCAGTCGAAGAGGGAATCGTCCCTGGTGGCGGTGTCGCTCTGGTCCGTGCGCAGAAGGCGCTCAAGAACCTGAAGCTCGATGATACTGACGAGCAGATCGGCGTCGGCATCATCTCGAGAGCGATCGAGGAGCCGATCCGCATGATCGTTCAGAATGCAGGTGGTGAAGGCTCGATCGTGATCGAGAAGGTTCGCAACGCGAAGGAAGCGAACTACGGTTACAACGCTCTTACCGATGAGTACGAGAACCTGGTGGAGGCCGGCGTCATCGACCCGACGAAGGTTACGCGTACCGCTCTTCAGAACGCGGCATCGATCGCGGGACTTCTGCTCACGACCGAAGCGTTGATCGTCGAGAAGAAGGAAGAGAAGAATGGCGCTCCGGCGGGTGGTCCTCCGGGCGGAATGGGCGGAATGTACTAGGAGGACAACGACGCGCGCCTCTCGGCGCGCTCGTAGTCTAAACTGCCTAACGACGCGCGCCTCTCGGCGCGCTCGTAGTCTAAACTGCCTAACGACGCGCGCCTCTCGGCGGCCCGTAGCTCGTAGCAGCTTTAGCGCTTTGCCTTTAGCGTGCTAAAACGGAACTGCGCCCTTAGCTATTTGCTCCTACTAGCTAAAGGCGCAGTTCTGTATTAGCAC
>DASUXX010000279.1:0-4240 GCA_036377755.1 Gemmatimonadaceae bacterium | reverse complement strand
ACCGGCCGCATCCAGCCCTCGAGTGACATCGATGAGGATATCGACACCCTTCTCAGTCACAAGCCTGCTGACGAACGTGATCACCACATCTGACTCGGCGATCCCTCGCGCCTGCCTCCATTCGCTGGATCTGCGGGCGGGATTGAAAAGGTTCGACTCTACGCCGCGGGGCCACAGCATCAGGTTTCCATCGACACCGTGTGATCTGAGAACCCGGGACATCGATTGGGTAGGAACGTAGACCTGGCGACATTGCTTATAAAACCACCGCAGGTAGCTCCATACCGCATTTTCAAGCAATCCGAGCCGATAGTATTTCAGATAGGATGCGAAATGGGTATGGTACGACGCTACGACGGGCTTGCCTGACTTTCTGGCAGTCTTGAGGGCCGCGAGGCCTAACAGGTCGGGGGTCGCGATGTGAAACAGGTGAGGGTTGAAATCAGTAAGGGTATCGAGGTCGTCACCGGACATCCCCAGCGATACGCGGTATTCCGGGCGACCGGGCGCGCTTATTGATCGGACGGGAATTAGCGTGCCCGTATGTTTCAGCGGTGGATCGGGTATGGTGGGAGCGTATACCTGTACTGTCGCACCCTGCCGTTCGAGGTAAGCGACGAGGCGGTTGAGCGTGAGAGACACCCCATCTGCTATATGGTTATAGGCACCCGTGAACAGCGCGATGCGCGCCCCGCGAATATTCATATAATTAGGCTGGTAACATATCGCCGGCTCACGTCGGGCGATGCGGTACGCCCCGGAGACCTTTAATCGTCGTGAATCCGAGACCTCAGCGCAGGATTCGACTTGCAGATGCTCCCGGCCCGGTGGAAGGGCAGGGTGAGCCGCATGTCGTGCAGAACATCGACATGCTCGCAAAGGCATATGCATACACCCGTCCGCAGGAGGTAAAGGCGCTCGGTCTTTATCCGTATTTCCTGCCAGTCGAGCAGTCGGACGCAACAGAAGTAATGATCGAGGGCAAACGCCGTGTGATGGTTGGATCCAACAACTACCTCGGCCTCACCAACGATCCGCGCGTTCTCGAGGCTGCGAGCGCGGCACTGCGGAAATACGGAAGTGCATGCACCGGCAGTCGCTTTCTCAACGGCAACACCGACCTTCACGACCGGCTCGAGACCGAGCTGGCGCGGCTTGTTCAAAAGGATGCCGCGCTCGTTTTTCCAACTGGATATCAGGCAAACCTCGGCGTCATTTCCGCACTCGCTGGCCCTGGTGATGTTCTTCTCATCGACAAGCTCAATCACGCGAGCATGGTCGATGGAGCAACCCTGTCGGGTGCTGAAGTTGTGCGCTTCCGCCATGGCGATCTCGCGCATCTCGAAGCCCGGCTGAACAGAGCTGCTGGTCGCCCCAAGATGGTGATCGTCGACGGCGTGTTCAGCATGGAAGGTGATCTCGCCGACATTCCAAAGATTGCCGACCTGTGCGATGCACATTCCGCACGGCTCGTTGTCGATGATGCCCATGGCATCGGAGTATTCGGCGCGACAGGTGCCGGCGTGTGCGAACACTTTGGCGAAACCAATCGCGTCGATCTCATCGTTGGAACGTTCAGCAAGTCATTCGCCTCGATTGGCGGATTTGTCGCCGGCGATGAAGCGGTTATCGCATACCTCAGGCACAATGCGCGCAGCCTGATATTCAGCGCGTCGATTCCCGCTTCAGCATGCGCGACTGTTCTCACGGCGATTGATATCCTCCGCGAAGAGCCCGAGCGCCGCGAGCGTCTGTGGCAGAACGCACGTCGAATGCAGAAGGAGCTGTCTGGCCTTGGCTTCGATACGTTCGGAAGTGAATCGCCAATCGTGCCTGTGATTGTCGGTGGAACTCTCAGGACGTTCGAGTTCTGGAAGAGACTTCTCGATGCAGGCGTGTTCACTAATCCGGTGATAGCACCCGCGGTTCCGGCAACTTCAGGACGCATTCGTACTTCGTACATGGCGACGCACACTGACGCGCAGCTCGACTTCGTGCTCGACGCATTCCAGCGCGTCGGTCGCGACATGGACCTGATCTGAGCGAGAAGCCGGGAGCGATCCGGGTCGATCCGGTTCGCTCGAGCAAGGACCAGAAGGAATTCGTCGAGCTCCCGTTCAGGCTCTATCAGGACGATCCGTTCTGGGTACCGCCTCTCAGGCGTGATGTAAACGAGCTTATCGACCCCGAGAAGCATCCATTCCACGAACACGCGACTGTCGAGCTGTTTCTAGCGCGCCAGGGCAATAAAGTTGTCGGGCGGATTGCCGCGATTCATAACGATCTCCACATACAGGTGCATGGGGATCGCACGGGCTTCTTCGGACTATTCGAGACAGTCAAGGATCGCGACGTTGCGTTCGCGCTGTTCGATGCCGCTTCTGTGTGGCTCGTGAAACGCGGCATGGAAACGATGCGCGGGCCTGCGAGCTTTTCATTGAACGAGGAGGCTGGCCTGCTCGTAGACGGATTCGACGGCTCACCTGTCGTCATGATGACGTACAATCCGCGGTGGTACGTCGATCTCGTGGAATCCTATGGATTCAGCAAAGCCAAGGATCTCGTTGCATACTTCGTACGGAATGTGGAACCTCCGGAGCAGATGCTGAGGCTTGCAGACCGGCTGCGCGAGCGATACAAAGTCACGCTGCGTACGCTCAACAAGAAGCGATTTGCGGACGAAGTCGCTGCCGTGCAGAAGATCTACAACGAAGCATGGGAGAAAAACTGGGGCCACATCCCGATGACCGAGGCCGAGCTCAACTACATGGCGAAGCAGCTCAAGCCCGTGGTCGAGCCCTCGATTGTGATTTTCGCCGAGGTTGCGGGTGAGCTGGCCGGCTTTGGACTGGCGCTGCCCGATTTGAACGTTCCCTTGAAGCACATGAACGGGTCACTCTTTCCGTTTGGCTGGGCGAAGGCATTATGGTATTCACGAAAGATCGACACCGCTCGAGTCCTGACGCTCGGCGTTCTCGAGAAGTACCGTCGTGCGGGAATCGCTGAGCTCATTCAGCTCGAGCTCATCATGAACGCAAGAAAGAAGGGCATAGTGAACGGCGAGTTCTCATGGATTCTCGAGGACAATCATATAATGCGCACGAGTCTCGAGAAAATGGGGGCCACCGTATACCGCACGTATCGCATGTACGACATCCCGACCGGGGCAGGGGATAGTGCCTGAGCGACCTCGCGTCGCGCTCGTCACGGGCGCGAGCGGTTTTGTTGGAAGCCACCTTGTTGAAGCGCTCATCGCACGCAGGTGGCGCGTGCGTTGTCTAGTACGAAAGTCCAGCGTTCTCAAGTGGCTGCCGGTCGATGACATAAGTCTCATCAATGGAGACGTTGCACTTCCTGGCGATGATCTCGACCGTGCGGTGCGCAACGTGTCAGTTGTATTCCATCTCGCGGCCGTGACTTCGGCACCGACTGCTGAGGTTTACAACGCAGCGAATGTCGAGGGCACGCGCAACATCGTAAACGCCATGCGAAAGTGCGCACCTGATGCGCTTCTCGTTTTCTGCTCGAGTCTCGCTGCTGCGGGTCCTGCTCGATCGCGCCCCGTGAACGAAACCGACGAGCCGAATCCAGTTAGTGGATACGGGAGATCCAAGCTCACTGCGGAAAGAATCGTCGAGGAATCCGGTCTCGAGTATCTGATTGTAAGGCCACCCGCTGTGTATGGTCCGCGCGACAAGGACATCCTCGCAGCGTTCAAGCTTGCAAAGCGCGGCTTTGCTTTTCGAATCGCTCCTGAAGGCCAGCGTCTGTCACTCGTTCATGTAGAGGACCTCGCGCGCGGGCTCGCATGCGCAGCGGAGACAGAAGGCCGCGGCGTATACTACATGACCGATGGAATGATTCACACGTGGGAGTCGATCATCGACAACATTGCGCGGGCGATTGGAAAACATCCGCGGATTGTCGCGATCCCGGTCGCTGTCGCGGACACGCTGGCGCGCGCGGACATGATGCGGTCGTCCTTCGTTGGCGCAAAGCCGTTGCTTACTCCGGATCGAATACTCGAGCTCACTCAGCCGAACTGGACTTGTGACGATACGCGGGCGCGACTCGATATCGACTATGAGTCATCCATCTCGCTGCCTGATGGCTTGAAGTCCACCGCTGAATGGTATCGATCCGTTAAGTGGCTGTAATCGTAATGCTGAGACACACCAGATTTGAGTTGCCAGTTTTGAGTTACCAGTTGCCAGACACAACCGGCTGGCAACTGGTAACT
>DASUXX010000278.1:0-12699 GCA_036377755.1 Gemmatimonadaceae bacterium | reverse complement strand
ATTCAAGGTTCGAGCGTAAAAGTCTATTTGAAAGGTTCGTCCTTACCAGCGTCAACGATTCGTGGTGTGCTGCGTGCAGCTTATTCGGCGCACGAAAATCCACTTGTGCGACAAGCGCTGGCCAATGTTGATGCCGCTGAGATTCTTCCAGCAGACTTTTCGCTGTCAGAACTCATTGCTGTTGAACGACGCGTTGCAAATAGTCCCATCAGACTGCCAGGGTGGACCGGGGTTGCAACCAGTATCCGCGCCAATAGAGTATTGGTCACCTTTCAAGACAGCACTTTTCTTCAGAGTGGCGCTAGACTTCTTGCGTCAATCGGCGTTCCGGCGGCCGCCACCGTACTGGAGATAAGAGAGCCGGCCTCATTACAGGCAAAGTGGACAGATCACATTCGACCCACCGGCGGCGGGATCGAAATTGTAATCGGCAATGAATCGAAAAAGCCAGGGCGGACGTGCGTTGTCGGTGGAGTTACCTCGTACTGCTACTATTACACGTCGGGTAGTCTGGGTTATAACGTCCAGACCTCTGACGGGACTAATTACTTCCTAACCGCAAGCCACATCGCCAACGTTCTCTATGCTGGCAATGGTGCAGTGGGTGACACTGTGTGGCAACCATTCGTCGGAGCTCGTGGATTGTATGCTCCTATTGGCACCATTAGCGTCAATCCGGCATGGGATACCGGCACGGCATGCAAGATAAATCCCCTGACCGGCACAAATTACGACTTTTGTACTACTGCGGATGCAATGCTTGGGGCTTATATCGCTGGAACAAGTTTCAGTAGAAAGATCGGAACGTCAGTGACGGGCGGTATTAACGGGAATGTCGGTTCGTCCAGCATCAATAACTTCTACTCCGTTACCGCAGTACTTTCGCCGGAATACGTGAACGATACGCTGCACCACGACGGCAACAAGTCGGGTAAGTCAACGGGTACGACCAGCGGTCAAATTACAAGCCCGATGTGGGAGGTGCCTGTCGCGATCTGTTGGCCCCAATCGGATTTTTGCGTCAAGGACCACTGGCTCGGTTTGCTAAACGTCGGTGAAGTTCATGCTACCTCTACTCTCGGCGATAGCGGCGGTCCGGTGTTTACGGGATTCCCCAATCAAGGCGCGCCGTACGCGGCTATGGGCATTCTTGTAGCTGGCTCAGGCGCTGGGAACCCCTGCACCGGTAACGCCTGTTACTTCTACTTCGCGCGCTGGGACATGCTCGAGCAAAGATTAGGGGTTGGGACACTGAACCCTCGGACAACTATTCCATAGCGGGGATTATGACACCTCTAAAGGAACGGCTCGCCGATACCCTCTATGCTCTTTGTGTTGCTTTATGCTCGGCGTGTGCGACTGCCCCCAAACACATTGATGTGAGTGTCAATGTTGCGCCTGACACCGTGAGACTTCTCGAAACTGCAGATGGCGTCATTCTCCGAGCTGATGCAGTTGTATCGAATGGCGAATCATATCCAGTTTATATCGTTGGATGCGGGCCCGCCGCAGAAAGGCAAATTGGTGAATCCTGGAAGGAGGTTTTTTCGCCAGTTTGTGCGACATCTGGAAATCGCCTTGCAGAACCGAAAAGCGCCATGACGGTCTCAGTAATGTTGTACGGTTTTACCAAACCCGGATTGGCACCTCGCCTCGATCCCTTAGCACAGCCGGGTCTTTATCGCTTCGTCTTTCAGGTCTCGCAGGCCGGCCGCGAAGATGGCCCGACGGAGCCGCAAAAGTCATTTCGACTTGTGTCGCGGACTTTTATGGTGACTCGATAATGCTTTATGAGGCGAGCAGGTCGGTAGGTTTTCTCCGACGCTTCGCGGCTCTTGCGGCGGTTCGAAGCCCTGCACCCGAAGCTGGCTGCTGATTGATCCAGACCATTGACGCATGCAATGCGATGGTAGCGAGGGAGCAAATTGCACGCGTGTTTTGACGCCCTGCTTCACGCCACGTAGCAGTGCCGTCAAACTGCCGAATTTGGTCCAGGAATAAATCCGAAATACCGGATACGAACGCCACTTAACGTCGCGAATCCTGTCAACAAATCCAAATTCGGAAAAATTTTTGTCACGGGCCAAGAGGCGGAGGAGATCCCCTTTATGGTTTTGTTCTTTCGCAAAATTTCCGGAGGTAACCCCCGGTGTGGCTGAATCCGTAGCGGACAAATACGAATCACCTTAGTTGCGGGAAGAGCGGCCAACAACGAATCACCTTGGTAGGCATTTAGAGATCACCTTGAGGCGGAACTTCTCCGAAAAAAGCCCGTCGCAGATGCGACGGGCTTTTTTTTATTACAATTGCTCTGCTGTTGTCTCAACTATCGGAGTCATTTCCGTCACGAGCATGCTGAGGACCGTTGGTTTGCTTCTTACAGGATTCCAGTCTCAGTGACGCGACCGGTCATACGCGCGTGAGGCTCAGTGTCGATTCGGCTGGCACCGCGGTGATCGAATTTCTCGACGCCGCAGGCAAGGTCGTTCGGAAAATTCCTGAACAGTGAACTGAGCTATTTCTTCTTCTTCGAGGTGTTCAAAAGCTCGCGCATCCGCTTGAGCTCAGACTCTGAAAGCTTCCGTTGCTCGACGAGATGCGCGAGCAGCTTGATAGGCGAGCCGCCGTATATCTTGTCGAGCACGCGGCCGAGCGCGTTTGCTCCTGCTTTTTCGGGCGCAATTACGGGGTAGTAGACGTGAGTTTTCCCTTCGCCTCGCTTGTGCGCGACGTATCCCTTCATCTCGAGCATTCGAATCATCGTCGACACGCTCGTGTATGCGAGATTCGGGTCGATTCGCTCGCGAACTTCGTTTGCTGTTGCTTCGCCTAATTCCCAGAGCACGCTCATTACATCGAGCTCGCGCTGGGTCAGCTTAAGATCTTTCATTCAAATGCGTCTGAGCACAAATGGAGCATGCGACAAAACTAAGTACTTAGTGATCGTGTGAGGTAGCTGCGTGATACTCCGCCTGATGTGACCGCAGCTGCGGATGCGGGACCGAAAACACCATGTACATCAGTCCAAGCGCGAATATCGGAGCAAGTGCACGTAATGCGAGATGCCGTGTTCTGGGGGCAACGAGAGCCATGAGCCGCTGCTCGAGCATTCCAGCCCGACCCGCGAAGGCTGGCTGAAGTCCCGGCACTCTGCTCGCGACCTCGGCGACTCTCAGCAACAGCTCGCCATAAGCGGATGCGTTGCCCAGCGATCGCACAACGCGGCGATCGCAATCCATCTCGATTGCCATGTGCAGGCGGTGTAGCTGCCACCATAAAGCCACGTTCCATGGCCACAGACAAACAAGGATCGACGCAGCTGCCAGAACTCGCGAGTCCTGAACTCTTCGATGCTCGGCCTCATGCGTTATCACGTACGACCGCTGCGATGACGGAAGAGCAAGAACCCATTTCGGAATTACCACACGCGTGCGGAAAAGACCCACTGTCGCAGGCCCTACCGATTCCGTCACCGTGACATTTTCGCCGTCTATCGAAAGAGCCTCAGCCCTGGAGCGTCGCGACAGATACCAGATACGCGCCGCATTCGTGATTCCCCATAGAATCAGGCAGATAGACACAGCGAGCCAGATTTTCACAAATACCATTCCGAGCGGTGCTCCGCACTCGAGCAGATTGCGTCCGATCTCATATGGTGTCGCTGCTGCCTGATGCGACGTCGGCATCTCTACGACGTTGTAGCCGAATACGTTGATGATCGAGGCTGAGTGTTTCGTCGAAAGAATCGGCGGGAGAAAGAGCGACAGGACTATCGACCCGCACCAGATCCAACGGCGCTGTGCACCAGCGGGCATCGCAGATTCCAGGAACAGTGCCGCAAGTGCGACGCAGGTGCCGACAGCGATGAAATAGAAGAGGCAGAGGGCGGCCATGAATGCTCGTACGAGATCGCCCGGTTCCGGGTTTCCGCGGCACATACGGGGATTCCCCGGGTATAAAGTGACAATGAGACACTTCCGCCTTTTTGCGGCTGGTCTCCTGACAGCCGCAACGACAATTCCATTCCGAGCTGACGCAGGTACGCTGCGCGGCTCTCCCTCGTCCATGGAGCAGCAGCACGAGGTTGCCGTCGACGAAGATCTCTCGTTCGCCGAAGAGGCATCCCAGATCGAGAGTCTCGTCGATTCGGGGCAGCTCGTCCCGGTGAAGGGCAACCGGGACTACGCCTTGAGCGGCGTGTCCTTTCCTTACGCACGCCCTGAAGTTCTGCTTTTCATCGAGCGGCTGGCCGCGCAGTATCACGCGGACATTGGATCCCGTCTCGTCGTGACCAGCCTCACCAGGCCGGAATCGCTTCAGCCAAAGAATGCGCATCGTCTCTCCGTGCATCCTGCTGGAATGGCGGTGGATTTCCGTATCCCATCCAAGCAGGGACAGGCGTGGCTCGAGAAGGCCCTGCTTGGTCTCGAGAATTCCGGCGTCCTCGACGTAACCCGCGAGAAGCATCCTCCGCATTATCACGTCGCGGTATTTCCTGCCGAGTATAAGGCGTATGCGCTGAAGCGGATGGCGCAGGAGCCGGCTCCGGCGACTGAGCCCGACCTGATGCAGATCGAAGTGATTCCCGAGCCACGCGCTGCCGCGGTGGTGAAGGCAGCTCAGTCGAGCGGCCACACTCCGCTTCTCATCGCTGTAATCGGCGGATCATTGCTGGTTGCCGCGGGCGGAGTTGGATTCACGCGACGGCGCGCGCTGAAGCTCAGCGCTTCAGGATCAGATCGCGACGCGCAGTAAGGGATTTGTCGAAGTTGAAATCGACACGATCCGAAATGAATCCCGAGTAAGACGCAGATACGGTCCCTACGCTCATGCGCTTGAATCCGCATGCGGTGTAGTGACCGTCATAGCCGGTTTCCACATTCACGCGTAACGGATAAACCGCTGCCGATGTAGTTGGCAGCGGTTTGAATTCCCGGAAGAAAATCGTAACTGCGGCTTTTTCGATGGGATGCCCTGTTTCGTCGCGAACATACCCGTGAATTATTCCTTTTGTATTCTCGTACGCGGAATCCGGCGGTGCTCCACAAATCCGCGTCCACTCGACGAGCCTCGGCAGCGTTTGATCCACCAATGCGGCGCTGTCGACCTTGGGCGGTGCCGCGGCTTCTTCGACGCTGATCAGTCTCCCTCCGGTCTCGACGAAGCCTGACGCTTCAACTATCGATGAGCCAGCGCGTGAGACGAGTCGCGGCATTTTTAGCTGCCAATCATTTACTATCCACGCGCCCGACGGCACGCGGCTGAACTTCGAATACCCGCCGGCCTTGTATCGGGTCACGGTTCCGGCGTTCACGAACTTGAACGTTATCTCACGCAGCTCGGATGATGCTTCGTCGATCCATAGAACGCCGTCGATGTCTGCTTGTTCACGCTTCGGGACCGGTTTGAATGCAACGCCGATCATTCCCGGCTTCGTCTTATCCCGCGTCGCGCGAAAGCAGTGAGTCGACGCGAACTGATCGGACAGAAGCACCCGCTCATCGGGTCCGAAGAACTGCCATCCCGCTGCTTCATTGCCGCGAACGTAGCCGAGTGAAACCAGTGCTCGAGGATCTGGTGAGCCGAAGGGACGATTGCGTGCAATCGGAACAGCCTGTGACTCGTTTGCCAGCACGATCCCATCGCCATCGATTTCGCGGCGGTATGTCTCCGCCCTCGCGTAATTCCTGAGATCCTCCATCGTGAGCTGGCTTGCTCTCAGAGCTTTCGATATCTCCTCCCACAGCTCAGCGAGTGTCGCTGCATCGGGATTGATCTTACCGCACTGCGATGATGCGCTCACGACCATCTGTTGCAGAACGATTCTTGGAGATTCGACAGTCAACACGAGGGGGGATGATCGCGGAACCGTTAGCGGATCCGAATAAAACGGCCGATATCCGATCCGTCTTACGCGCACTCTGTATTCACCGGCGGGTGCATCGAGCGTGACGGAGCCGCTGGAGCTGCTCAAGCTTTCCTTGACGACCAGGTTCTGTGAGTTGACGATCGCGACGAGTGCACCCGCGAGCGGTTTACCAGCCGATTCTACGCGAACGGTAAGTGGATTCTGCGCAGCTGCATTTGATGCGCACATGAAGAGCGCAGCAGCTGCGATACGTCCTGCTAAAGCCTTACGGCTCGTCGATCTCACGAATCCTTCTTTCGTGCCGGCCTCCATCGAAGGGAGTGTCGAGCCATGTATTCACAATCGCGCGCATCTCGTCGATGCTCACCATTCTCTCGCCGATCGAGAGAACGTTTGCATTGTTGTGCGCCCGGCCAAGCCGCGCTGATTCAGTGTTCCAGCAAAGCGTGCAGCGGATTCCGCGCACGCGGTTCGCGACGATTGCCTCCCCGTTGCCTGATCCGCCGAGTACGATGCCGCGGTCGTGGTCGCCGCGGGCGACTGATTCGGCGACTGGCCTGATGAAAAGGGGATAGTCGACTGCCTCTTCGGAGTCAGTGCCCATGTCGGTGACGTCGTGCCCCGCTTCGCGCAGCATGTCGACGATGAGTCCCTTGTACTTGAACCCAGCGTGGTCGGAGCCGATTGCAATCCTGTATTTCTGTTTGCTCATTCCCCCGAATCTAGCGCAGCGCGTACAGGTTGCCATCCGTGCTGCCGACGTAAAGCACACCGTCGGCAACGACGGGCGACGACAGTACTGATCCGAGGGAAAACATCCTGTCCATTCCGATGATCATCCCGTCGAGCGTAACGTCCGGATACAGCGCGCGCGAATTCATGCGGCCATTTGCGTCGATGTATTTCGATGCATTCGCCTTTGAGCCATCTGTCTGAAATTCCGCTTTGACTGCACCCGTGGATTTGTCGAGTGCATGCAGCCACCCGTCTGATGATCCGAAGTATACGACATCATTCACTATCGCTGGTGATGAGAACGAGACGGCCTTGTTCTCGACGCTGTACCTGAGCGCTCCGGTCTCCGCATCGAGTGCCTTGAATCGTGTTCCGTCAGAAGTGGGGAAGTACACGATGCCGTTCTGCACGGCAGGTGATGCAATCACCCATCCCATCTTGTTGTCGTTTGACCATTTCTGTTTTCCTGTTGTTGCGTCTACTGCGTAGAAGTGTCCGTCACGGCATCCGAAGTAGACGACGCCATTTACGACAGCTGCGGAGCTTGCTATGCCGACCTGGTTGTAGATCGCTGTGTCGTTACCCGTTTGAAAACGCCAGATCTCGCGTCCTGTGTTCGCATCGAGAGCGTACATGTTGCGATCCCAGCTTCCGATGTAGACAACTCCATTCACGACCGCCGGCGACGCATGTACGACGTTGCCGGTAGTGAAGTGCCACTTCTCCTTTCCGTCTGCTGCATTCACAGCGTAGACATTGTTGTCACCGCTTCCGAAATACACTATCCCGTTCGCAACAGCGGGTGAAGAGAGAAACACATCGAACGGATCGGCCATCATCTCGGTGCGCGGCTGTGCTCCGTGAATGCCGGGTGCGGTGAATCGTCGCTCGCCCATCGTCGTGAATCGCCAGCGTTCTTTTCCTGTCTCGGCATCGACGGCGTAGAGGCGGCCATCGAGACTCACGACATAAACCGATCCGTCCATATAGGCCGGAGATGAATTGACCGCGCCTCCCGTCGCGAATTTCCAGCGCACGCTGCCGTTCTGGCGTTCGAGTGCATAGAGATTGTGATCGGCACTTCCGACGTAGACACTCGATCCATGCACGAGCGGCGACGACAGAATCTTCGCATCTGTCTTGAACTTCCATACTACCTGTGACAGCGCCGGTGATGTCGGCGAAGCGTAAATGCCTGAATGTTCGGGGCCTCCGCGAAACATTGCGGAATCAACCGATGGCGCAGCCTGGCCAATGATGAGGCCTGCGATAACCGACACGATTTCAAAGACTCTAAACACGAAATCTCCTTTCATATCCCTCAACATTGCGATCTATCGGATAAGCGGCTTGAACAATGTTGCGGGAGTTATCGCAATCCTTACAGCGTTCATACAAACCTCTATGGACGCATACATGTGTGCATGTCACGTTACTCGCATGAGTGTGACTGTCACGCGGGTTGAGCTGTCGATTGGATTTCTCGACCTGTTCAGGTTCGAGAGTTACGAGCACAGTTTTCCTCGCCATTCCCACGACCGCTTCACCATCGGCTCATTCGGGAAAGGCAATGGAAGCATCCGCATGCGGGGCACTTCGTCGCTCGCACCGGAGGGATGCGTGCTCGCAATCGCGCCTGATGCACCGCACTCGGCAGATCCTCTTCGCGGAAACGGCTGGACGTACAGATCGCTGTATCCCTCGCAGGACTTGATGGGTGTCGCCCTAGAGTCCGATTCATACATTGGTGATTTCGCCGTGCCGGTGATCGATGACAGGAAGCTGGGCGTCCAGATCAATGACATTCATCTCACATTGGAGACAGCGGGCGCCACACTCGGCGCAGAAGAAAAGCTGCTCGAAGTTCTCAGAAGAGTTGTCGATCAGTACGGAGGTGGAGCGCCAACGCGCATTCCCGCCGTCGCTCCTCGCGCAGTGAGTCTCGCGAGATCATACCTGTCCGACAATTACGCCCGAGCGATCAAGCTGAACGAGCTCGCTGTACAATGCGCGATGAGTCCATTTCACCTGATACGGAGCTTTCGCAACGTCACAGGCATGACTCCGCATGCTTATCTCACTCAGGTCCGATGCAATCATGCACGCGACATGCTTCTCGCCGGTGAAGGCATCTCGGCAATTGCATTCAGGTGCGGCTTCAGCGACCAGAGTCACCTCACACGCACTTTCAAGAAGATCTATGGCGTGACTCCCGGTGCTTATGCATCTGCACCGAGCAGGGCAATGTCGTGAAAGCGCCATATCGGTGGGTAATCGCGTTATTCGCGCCCGCGCTTGTTGCCTGTCTGAGCGTAGAAGGCACTCAGGAAATCGACACGCTGCCTCCTGGCGGCCACCACGTTCTCTTTATCGGGAACAGCCTTACCTATACCAATGATCTGCCGGGAACGGTTGCGCGCCTCGCTGCATCCGTCGGTGACACGATTCGCGTTGCACAGGTCGCACTGCCCAACTTTGCCGTGATCGACCACGCGCTCGGCATGAGCAACGCACTCGATGTCATCAAGTCGCAGCAATGGGAGCTCGTCGTGCTTCAGCAAGGTCCCACGACAACTGCGATCAATCGCGATACCCTGATCATCGCGACGAAGCTGCTCGATCCTCTGGTAAAATCTGCTGGCGGCAGAACGGCACAGCTCATGGCATGGCCACAGTCGGTTTCGCCACAGCTTTTTCCTCTCGTGCGCGCGTCGTCGCAGGCAGCCGCCAATTCGGTCGAAGGCGGGATGTTCATTCCGGCAGGGGAAGCTTGGCGCGTTGCACTCGAGCAGGATCCGTCGATCAACCTCTACGGTCCTGATGGATATCATCCTGGCCCTCTGGGAACGTATCTCGCAGCGCTCGTTGTCTATGAAAAGGTGACGGGGTACGACGCACGGCAGTTACCAGGAACAGCCGCTGTCGGCGGGGCGACGCTTACAGTGCCCGAGACAACCGTGCGATTTCTTCAGAACGTCGCCCATCAGGTTGTCGCTGAGTTCTAGTTCCTTCACATCTAGAACCGGAAGCCAAAACAATCTTTATTAGGTCGCATCCGTAACGAGGAGTGATCCGATCTCGAGCGCTACTGGAGGACGCGACACCACACGCGCAATTGCGCGTGCTATTCTGTTTACGTCCACCCTCGTTATCGGCATCGGCTACGCGTCGGCCTTCATAACGACAGGAGGGTCATCGTGGGCACCATGGCTGCTTGCACTTGGCATTCCCGCCGCAGTCACGTCGATCATGATCCTCGGTGCAGCTCGTGGAAATCAAGGAATTGGCTCTTTGAAGCTCCCGTTCCTTTTCATATTCGCCGTTCTCGCAATCGGATTCTGTCTCGCTCTCGCACTTCCGTCGGATGAGCGTGCTGGCTCCGCGCTGATTCTCGGATTGCCTGTTCGTGCAGCAATACTCATCTATGGTATAGGGCTCTTTCCGACTCTCGTTCTACCTGTCGCCTACGCAATTACGTTTCACACACAGACGTTGAGCGAAGCTGACATCCAGCGGGTCAGACAAGTTGCCGAAGAAACCGGAGTGAGACCGAAGTCGGGAGAGACAGCGCGTTGATTCACTCGTTCGCTGCCCTCATTCAGACATCGCTCCCTCATGTAAAGCAGCCAGTCATCATCGCGGTTGGCCTCGCGTATTTCACAGTGATAATCGCGATAAGCGTATGGGCTGCCCGGCGCACCCGCACTGCGAGTGACTTCTTCGTCGCGGGTCATGGAATTGGATTAGTTGCGCTCACCGTCGCATCAGTTTCAACATCGGTCTCCGGATTTGCATTCGTCGGTGGTCCAGGCCTCATGTACACGGTTGGCCTCGGTGCGATGTTCATCGTGCTCCCTGCATCGGTTACTAACGTGATGGGTGCGTGGGTTCTCGCGAAGAGAATGCGTCTTCTGGGCGAAGCTCGTGGACTTCTCACCGTGCCCGATGCGATCGGCGCACGTTATCGCTCTCCCGCTGCGCAGGGGCTCGCAGCTGTAGCGATGCTCGTCGGCATCATCGGTTACATGGCGACCAACGCGCTCGCGATCGGTGTCGTCATCAACGCGATTTTCGGCGTTGGCATCGGCTGGGGAATCTGGATCGGAATGGGAATCACTCTCGCCTACTCTATATCGGGAGGGATTCTCGCCGGCATCTACAACGATGTGTTCCAGGGAATGCTGATGGCCGGCGCGTCAATTCTGGTATTTCTGTTCGTCCTTAAAGTCGGCGGCGGACTCGGCAACATATCGAATACCATACTCGCTTCTGATCCGCAGTTCCTTGGACCATGGGGAAGAATGACACCGCTTGCTGCACTTTCATTCTTCTTTGTCTTTGGCATGGGCGCGCTTGGACAGCCTCAGGCCGTTCACAAGTACTACATGCTGCGTGATCCGCTGCAGCTCAAATGGTATCCGCTCCTCAAGACGCTCGGATTGATTCTCGTGCTGCTGCTGTACTTCGGTGTCGGCGTGGGAGTGAAAGCGTTCGTCACCAACGGCACGATGCCCGCATTGTCTGCACCCGATCAGGCGACGCCGAGTCTTTTGCTTTCCGTCACACCGCTGGTGCTCGCGGCCCTCGTGTTCTCAGGAGTTGCCGCCGCCACAATGAGTACTGCGAATTCGTTCATCAATATCGGCGCGGCAATTGTGATGCACGACCTGCCCGTTGCGTTCGGCAAGCGTCTCGACAATGAGCTTTCCTGGGGCAGGGCAGTGACTCTGATCATTGCGGTTCTGGCGGCGCTCGTCGCGCAGAACTCCGGAGCGATGGTTGCATTCCTTGGAATTTTCGGATGGGGTCTCTTTGCATCGACTCTCGTACCGGCGCTTGCTGTTGGACTCAACTGGGAAGGGGCGACGCGCGCTGGAGCAATTGCGTCGATCGCGACCGGATTGATCGTAACACTCGCACTCGAGACGGCCGGATACCTGAAGGTCTTCAAGTTTCCCGCGGGGGTGACGGCGTCCGCTGTCGCGCTGGTGCTGTCGTTGCTGGTGTTCTTCATAGTTTCGTGGGTCACGGCGCGGTCAGCGCCGGAGCAGATCGATCCCGATGTGAAGCTGATTATGGAGCTTTGAGATGAATTGTTCGGCGAACGGGAGGAGATGTGGCACTCACGGATGACGAGCTCAGAGCTGAGCTCGCACGCATTCGCGGTGATCTCGATGCCATCGACCAGCAGCTGATCAATCTTCTGTCACGCCGTCTCGAAGTCGGACTCGAAGCGGCGAACATCAAGCATCTGCTGCGCGTACCGGTTCATCAGCCGGAGCGTGAAGAGCGCGCGGTACGGCAGGCGCGGGAATGGGCGCGCGCAAAGGGTCTGGTGGAGTCGCAAGTTGAAGACATAATGCGACGCATGATCGAGCTCTCACGCAATGCACAGTTGAGCGCGCGCACGTAATGCTTCTGGCATAATCCTCGCTCGTGATGGTGCAGATAATCGCATCAGGCAGGGAGGACGAGATGGCAACCAGTACAGTTCCACAAACCGCAACATGGAAGCTCGATCCGGCGCACTCGAGTGTAGAGTTCGCCGTGAAGCACATGATGATGACCACCGTTCGTGGACGCTTCAAGGAATTGAGCGCGACGCTCACCGGTGACGAGGAGAATCCCGACGGATGCTGTGTCGAGGTTCAGATCCAGGCGGCGAGCGTCGACACGGGATCAGCCGACCGTGACGCACACCTGAGATCCGCTGACTTTTTCGATGCCGACAGTTATCCGCAGATCACATTCCGCAGCAAGCGCATCGAAGGCAACATCGCGAAGTCAGAGGGCGACGAGTTCAGGCTGATTGGCGACCTCACCATTCGCGACACGACGATGGAGATCGGCCTCCATTGCATCTATGAAGGACGCGGAATGGATCCGTGGGGCCAGGAGCGCGCGGGCTTCACGCTGAAGGGCGACATCGACCGCCGCGACTGGGGACTCAGATGGAACCAGGCAATCGAGAGCGGGGGAGTTCTCGTTGCGCATAGAGTCAAGATCGAGGGCGAAGTACAGTTCGTGAGGCAGCAGGACTGAAGCAGTTTCGAACGTAATTGGCGCACGAATCACACGAATCAAGACACGAATTA
>DASUXX010000277.1:0-5530 GCA_036377755.1 Gemmatimonadaceae bacterium | reverse complement strand
TTTCAATCTGGCAACTGGCAACTTCGCTTCTGGCAACTACGATCTGATTGGTATCAGTTAGGCAGCGAACGACCCCAATGCTCGACCAACATCTCCTTCACGCAATCTCTTGAGAGCACGATCACGCAGCTGACGCACGCGCTCACGTGTAACTCCGAGCATCGATCCGATTTCCTCGAGCGTGTGCTCGCGGCCGGCTTCGAGTCCGAAGTACAGGCGCAGAACCTTCGCATCGCGGGGAGGCAGAGTCGAAAGTGCGGACTCTATCTCGTCGTTGAGGAAGCGGTTCATTGCCTCTTCTTCTGTATCGGGCATTTCGTCAGCGACGAAGCGCTCGATGAGCGAGCGGTCACCTTCCGGATCCATTGGCGCATCGAGGCGCACGTCGCCGGTGTTCAGTGCAGCGAGTGACTGAACGACATCGACGGAGAGACCGGTGAGCTGCGAGAGCTCTTCGGGCGTAGGCTCGCGGCGCATTTTCTGGCGAAGGATTTCCGACGCCTTGATGATGCGCGAAAGGTCCGCAGTGCGGTTGAGCGGAACGCGCACAGTTCTTCCCTGCCGCGCGAGCGACGAGAGAATGGCCTGGCGGATCCACCACACGGCGTACGAGATGAATTTCACTCCCTGGTCGGGATCGAATTTTCTTGCAGCAGTGAGCAGACCGACGTTGCCTTCACCGATGAGGTCGATGAGAGGCAGGCCGCGGTTCTGGTATTTCTTTGCGACGGAGATGACGAATCGCAGGTTTCGCTTCACGAGCTCCTGCAGCGCATCCTGATCACCGGCGCGGATCTTACGGGCAACCTCGATCTCCTCGTTGCCCTTGAGCAGCGGGTATGTCGATACCTCGTAGAGGTACTGATCGAGAATGTCGCGCTCGGGCTCGCTGGGGGCGATCCCGGTCGCGGCCGTCGTCTTTCGACGGCGCTTGACTTCAGCCATTGGTGGACACCTCAAGGTCCGTATTTCGTGTGGTACTATGTATTAGACGCGGCGCGAGGCCGGGCTCAGCGATGAATGACGAAAAGCGAGTGAATCGCTCTGCGAAATTCGTTGACCCATTCACCGAAAAATTCATTGCGGTTGGGCGCTGCAAATTACCGGCCGTGACGAAGATTGCTAGGGGTATTTCTTGACTTCGTAATTACCCTCGGATATCCTTCGCGGTTCCTCGGACAAATTTGTTTTTCGAAAGTTTTCCGAGGGAGATCGCGCGATTTTTTGAATCATCAGAAGGTTGCGCTTTGCCGGCCGCCGGCAGCTTGTAGCCAGTAGCTGTCTATCGGGGGTGTAGCTCAGTTGGGAGAGCGCTTGAATGGCATTCAAGAGGTCAGGGGTTCGATTCCCCTCACCTCCATACCGGCGGCGGGACCGATTAGATTGTCTGTTCGCAAGTAGCTCGGCTGACTTTGCGGCGGTAAAGCGAGTCGGCCGATTTTGTGAGAGAGCACTTTTGCGGGAATAGCTCAGTTGGTAGAGCACAACCTTGCCAAGGTTGGGGTCGCGGGTTCGAGTCCCGTTTCCCGCTCTCGTAGCAAATGAAGTACGGTGGTTCGATCGACCGCCGAATGTCGGAGTATCGGGCGGTTAGCTCAGTTGGTTAGAGCGCCACGTTGACATCGTGGAGGTCACAAGTTCGAGTCTTGTACCGCCCATTGCTCGAGCCAGTCGCTCGTAGCCAGCAGCCAGTCGCTGCAGTTTTGCGCCCGTAGCTCAATTGGATAGAGCATCTGACTACGGATCAGAAGGTTAGAGGTTCGAGTCCTCTCGGGCGCGTGATAAGCAAAAATTTGACGCCGGGTCAGACATGACCCGGCGTCTTTCTTTCCTCCCGGCTTGTACTCAGTGCGCTGCGCACCGACTCACGTCCCTGCCACGGCCACTTTCCACTGATCTCAAGCTCCAGTGAAAAACTGAGAAACGTGCGGATCGCCACGATCAAACCGAGCACACCGACATTTCTGAAGGAAGGCTCAATGGCAACCGTACCGATAATGTCTGCCGCGACGAGCAGCTCCAGGCCAAGTAGGATCGCGCGGCCGATATTGGCGCGCAGCTCACGATAAAGTGAATCGAATCCAGGCGGTGGCGAGGTTCGCCAGATTCTCCACAGAAACACTCCGGCGGCAAAGACCCCGCCGCCTATCATGACCACGATGCCGGTCAGCTCTATTGCGCGCGATAAAGTCTCTGCAATCGTATTGCTGAGCGTAGCACTCATGGCTACGGTTGGAGAGCAGGGAGCGTCGATTTATTGAGCATGATCCTGCGCTCACCAATCGTTGCCGGCACTAACCCCAGAAAAGTGTCGTGCGTTTGCTCCAGCACCGTGATTGCACGCAGCAGCTCTATATAGGCCACATCGTACTTCGACGGCTCCGCTGTGCGCATGGCAGGCCCCTGCGTACTGGGAATCCTGCTCGTATGACCGACGCCCAGTATGTGAAGCGTTTCGTGCATCTGGACTGTGCGCGGCCCCATTGTCGGGAACGGCTCCGTTCCGTACACGAGCCACCCCGAGTTCAATATTGTCCGCGTAACCGTGAATTTGGAGAACCTGCCCGTCGCCCATGAGCCGAGGTTCTGCTGCCACACCGCAGGTTGATTCGAGCTGAGCGGGTACGATGCCCCGGCGCTTCCAGTTACACCATCCTTCGTCACGCGCATGACCCCGGGAATTGCATGTGGCTCAGCGTCCGGCCACCACGATGGATCGGCGAGTGCAGGCTGGAACATGTCGATCCCGAAAATTTCCTCCAGCCGGTTCAGCACGAACCAGATTTCCGCGGAATCTGCCGGCGTAAGATCCGGCGCGCTGAATCTGTGGTCGATTGCGACCTTCAACGGAAATGACTCGATCCTGATTGCCTGCGGCTCGATGAAGAGCTCGTTCCCGTCCGTCGATCCCCAGTAGTACGGGTTGAGCGATGGCTCATCCATCACGAGGTCGAGCGAAGTCGAAACAGTCTGCCCTTTGTAGATGCCACGCTCGATCGTCCACGACGTCGGCACCAGCACGACAGAAAGATTCGCGGCAGAATCAGCGTCGAGCTGATAGAGAAATGGATGAAATCCGCGCGGGGATGGCGAGTCGATTAACAGCTCTCCCTTCTCATCGAGAGTCGACACCCGCACCACGAACTCGCCATTTGCCTGCGCCGATCCAGCGTCAGACTTCGACGTGGACTTCCACGTGGGAGTGAACTTCGAGAAGTCAGTGGCGATGGGAGAGTAAAGCTTTCCCTTGACGATCGGAAACGACTTTACGGAAATCGTCTTTGTATATGAGCCGGCGGTGAGTCGTATTTCCCCCTGGCCTCGCTTCAGCCCTGTAACGGTACCAGACTGATCGACGCTGACAGTCGGCGTGAGTGACTGAAATTGAACGGGCTCAGTCAGCACGTCGCCGTCCGCGTTTGTTACCGTTGCGGAAATTTTCGCCGATTCACCGATCCACACAGATACGGAATCACTCGCTACCTGAATACCCGAGCGATCAGGGCCGGATGCTTCGGAACAGGCGATCGTGCTGAGCGCGAGACCAGACAGAACAACAAGAACGGTGCTTCTTCTCATGAGACCCTACGTTGAACGGAGTGCCCCGATCATGGCGGCGTCGGGCACGAGGCACCCGCGTTCGAGTATGCGTTCGAAATCGTGTGCGACGCAGTCACCTTGGTCGCGCTATTGAGAGTATTCCTGGCGATGAGATAGTTCGCCACTGCTGCGTCGTCGGCCGCGCCGCCTGCATATCCCGGGAACCCGATCGGTGCGAAACTCCTCTGGCGGATTCGGATATCGCCATTCGAAGCCTGGCCAGTCAGGTTGTTACTGGAGAAGTCATAACACGTCGTGGCCGTCTCGACATTCAGTGACGATCCCGTCTCGGCATGAATCGCGTGACGGCTGTTCACGTCGAGCAGCTGCGAAACCGTGTTGTTCTTCGCAGTGACGTTGAGGATTCCGTTCCCGCCCTTCGCGCCGAAGAACTGCATGCCGCGATCGAAGCAGCGGAAGAACTTGTTGTTGTCGACAAGCAGCGTAACCGTCCCGGTGCCGGTGTCGATGTCACCCTCAAGGCAGCTGCCCTGCAGCGATCCTGAATTCGTGACACCATCGCGTCCGAACAGGCTGTTACGAATCTTGCCCAGAATCTTTCCGGGAGGAGCGGAGCTTCCTAACCCGGTTGTAATCGCCGTCACCTTCGAATCGAAGACAGTGTCTCCGACAAAATCGTAGGTGAAGGTGCCGACATAGGTCCCACCTCCGCGAAGCGTCACGCCACCACCAAGTACAGTGGGGTGACTTCCCTCCATGCGATTGCCACTGATCGTCAGCGTCATGGTCGTCGAATTCGCGGGCGCTGCCTGGAAGTGGTCTCCCTTGTTCGCCACGAACTTGTTGTTGTTCACCGTGCCGGTGATCGACGCGCTGTTGAATCCGAGGATCGCCAGGCCGTCGTTGAGATTTGCAAGCTCGAACTTGTTGCCGGTAGCACTGAGCGTGAGCGGTGTCGACGCGCTGTTCGACACGAACATGTTGCCCGCCGCTGAGTTCTCGACGAGAGTGTTCGTTACACTCGAGGTGCCGGACAGATCGTAGAGCTGAATTCCGCCTTCACCATCTCCAGCGGTTTCGTTGCCGTTGCCGGAGAAAACCGAATTCGCGACGATAAGGTTCGCAACGGTCTGGCCGAACAATCCGTGACCACCTGCACTTGTCACTCTCATTCGTGTAAGTGATACGTTTGAAGCAGAAGTCAGCGAGATACCACTGCCGGTGGTTGCTGTGATAGTGCCACCATCACAGCCGCTAGTGTTCTCTACGTCAGTGGCTCGTACATATCCGCACAGTCCACTGCCGCCTGTCACCGTCAGGCCGCCGCTCCCCGTCGTGTTCAGCTCGATTCCGTTCGCAGCGCCATTCGCTGAAATGCTGCGGAACGTGAGACCCAGGCCGCCGATCGTCGTGCTGACCACACTGAGTGCCTTTCCAGTCGTGGTCGAGATCGCATTGTGGGATCCCGTAATAGTGAGTATTCCTCCGCCCGAAGCAGAAATACCCGCTCCTGACGTTGTCGTGACTTTCACTGAGTCAACGAGGCTTACAGTAGCGCCTGTGTTGGTTGAAAGGGCGATCGCTGTGTTCGTCCCCGTGTTGAAGACCTTCGTGGCACCGCTGAACGAGATCGTTCCTCCAGTGTTGTTCTGAATCAGCGCTCCTGTTCCGGTGTCGGTGATGTTTCCGGAGAGCGTGATCGAGCCGCCTGTGATTCCCGAGATCGAAACTGAGCGACTCGCAGTGTTAGTGATGTTTCCGCCATAGCTGATAGTCGCCGCGCCACCGCTGACAAAGAAATCCTCGGCCGCCGCTGTTCCAATCGATCCTGAGCCAAGCGCAAGCGTTCCACTGACGTTGGTAAGACTGATGCCTCGCCCAGTGCTTCCCGATGATGTCGTGCTCACGAAGCCGGCACCGCTGAATGTCGTCGACGTCGCATCGATTGCAGCCCCGCCGACAGCGTGCA
>DASUXX010000276.1:0-2711 GCA_036377755.1 Gemmatimonadaceae bacterium | reverse complement strand
GACTACGAGAGAGCTGAAGCGCGCGCAAAACGTGATTACCGAACATGCAGGTCGAGGATTTGGCAAAAAGATCAGGCGGCATGAACGTGTCGACGTGCGAATCATTCGGAGCCCGGATGCTCAAGGATGGGCCCTGCGTTTTGTTCTCGACGGAAAATTTCTCGACAACTACGGATGGGAAGCACAGCACCTCGCGCACCTTGTGGCCCCCGCAATCAATTTTCAGGGCGCAGCGTCACGCCATGTCGACGCTGCAGTGCGAGAGATCGAGCGTTCCGGGTCGCCGCAGCTGTATTTCATGGAGCTCGTGAAATACCGCGAGCGGAACGATCTGAAATACACTGGCCTCTACGGGTACCCGCACGAAATGCGCATTGCGTTCGAGATGGCATCACATGAGGAAACCGAGCGCGCTGCAATCGAAGGAGATCTCACGCAGCTCGAAGCCGACTGGCGTTATGCAGAAGAAATCGCGTCGATCGCGGACAATCTTCTTCTTCCCCGTGCGGTCACTGATCTGATGGAGAGATTCAAAGCGGCGAAGAAGGCTTAAAGTCGCGTTGCTGGGTTTTCGGTCAGGGGTTCAGAGTTCTTAAGGTTTTGAGGTAACGGGTCATGATGTCAGGGGTCGCGGGTAACCAAAAACCCATGACATCATGACCCGTTACCTCAAGACCTCAAAAAACCCCAAACCCAGTCTAACCGCTTAAGGCCGACAGGAATTCTTTCCCCATCTCCGCGATCTGCCACTTTCTAAGCCCCTGAACATCCTCGAGATCACCCAGCTTCGACGGCTTCTTCCGGGCAATCGCCTCGAGCCGCTCGCGCGAGCAAAGAACTCCGGGATCGATATTGAGTCGAGCCGCCGCTGCATCCCGTACTGATTTCAAACGCGAGACACGATCGTCGAAGTCCTCCTCACGATCCCACTTCGGTGCCCGGGGAAATCGCGGGAGGTGCTCCTCCGCTACATCGAGGCCGCGCTGAACCGCCGCGAGAATCGCATGCGCGCCCCGATCTAGAATCCCGCGCGGCATTCCCTTGAGAGTCGAAAGCTCACGCACTGTTTTTGGTGCAGTGCGCGCAATGTCGAGAAGGACTTCATTCCCCATCACGCGGAAAGTCGCGCGATCGACTTCCTTTGCAACTGAATCACGCCACGGAACCAGCTCGCGCAGTAGTGCAAGCTCTCGCCGGCTGAGGTCGCGCGCTCCCTTTATTCGGAGAAAGGACTGCGAAGAATCATCCTCTTCCCAGCGCGTTCCCTCGAGCCGCTCGAATTCTTCCTTCGCCCAGTCCCACCTGCCGACTCTCTCGAGTCGTGACTTGAGCTCATCACGCAGGTCGAGGAGGTACTTCGTATCCTGCGCTGCGTAATCCAGCATTCCCTGCGTGAGCGGGCGCAGCGACCAGTCAGCGCGCTGGTGTTTTTTGTCGAGCTTCACTCCAAAGAATTGTTCGAGAAGGGCAGCGAGCCCGAACGACTTGATTCCAAGAAGCTGCGCGGCAATCCGCGTGTCGAAGATGTGATTGACGTGCCATCCATAATCCTGATGCAACAGCCGCAGGTCATAATCGGCGTCGTGAAACACAACCTCGACCTCGGGATCCTGCAGAATGTCGCCGAGCTTCTTCGGCATTCCGATCGGCAGCGGGTCGATGATTGCGCTGCGCTCGCGCGTAGAAATCTGAAGGAGATAGATTCGATCGATAAACCTGTGAAAGCTGGCGCCCTCAGTATCGATCGCGATCTCCCGCACGCCGGAGATGTCAGTCAGGAAGTTTTCTGCTTCCTGCTCCTTGTCGATGTACAACAGCTCCTGTGAATCCGAAATCGTCATTCAGCCAATCTAGCAGGTTAAGTGGTGAGCCTGTCGGCGAAACAATACCGCTCATCGAGCGCTTTCCCGCCCTGTCCATCATCCCTCGCGTTTCACTATGCATACTGCCTTCGCCAGTCGAGCGGATTCCCCTGAAAGACAGGGAAGCATGGATAAAGCGGGAAGATCTGAACGCTCCCGCTTGTGCAGGAAACAAAGTCCGTGCCCTCGAGTTTCTGCTCGGCGGCCTCGAACCGGGCGATACCGTTGTAACGACCGGGGGCGCTGGATCGACCCACGTCCTTGCAACCGCGGTCCATGCGGCAAGAGTGGGAGTTTCTACCATCGCTGGCCGCTGGACTCACGACATGAATCCGACGGCGGAAATCGTCGCCCGGCGTATAACCACCGAATTCCCGGCATCGCGGGTTTCGGGGAATCCGATTATCGCTCTCATTCAGGCGCGCATGAGATCGGTTCGCAAAACGGTGCGGTATATCCCTATCGGCGGCACCTCTCCGTTGGGGATGCTCGGACATGTGAACTCGGGGCTCGAGCTGGCGGATCAGATCACGCGAAGGGAGATGCCCCTCCCCTCCGCATTAGTCGTCCCGCTCGGCAGCGGAGGAACCGCGGCAGGAATCGCGGCCGGTCTCGCGATTGCCGGACTCACTTCTATAGAAGTGATCGCTGCGCGAGTTGGTCCAAGAGCATTCGCCAATCGCCTTCGCGTAATGTCCCTGGCAAGGCGGGTCTCGAGGTTTATTTCATCGATAGCCGGCGAAAGGCTGCCGGCTGTTTCCCGCACACAGATCCGCGTAGTTCACCATGTTTATGGAGGTGCGTACGGCCGGCCACTCGTCCGGTCCCGCGCCGCGGCGGAACTTTTGC
>DASUXX010000275.1:0-4194 GCA_036377755.1 Gemmatimonadaceae bacterium | reverse complement strand
GAGAATTCTTCCGTCGTTCGCAGGACGGAATTGACATTCGACGGTGGGCGCACGCGCCGCACTACGACTCATCGAAACGAGGCTCTCGATAAACCGGCTCGATGTTTCGCGCGTGACGAACCGAAGTATCGGCTCGCCGATCAATTGTTCAGGGAGCGGATAGCCGAGAAGGTTTGCGCAGGTGGGATTTGCATAGAGCAGGCGACCTTCAGCGTGAAGCGCGACCGCCTGCGGCGAGTGCTCGACGAGGTTCCTGAAGCGCGCCTCGCTCTCCTTGATTGCTTCTGCTGCTTTTTTCGTGTCACTGATGTCGCGCACGACCCACAGCACTTTGTCTTCGGTGAGTGGATTCACCGTACCTGCGTACCAGGTCGTCTCGCCTTTCCACTCGAGGGAATACTCGACTTCGATCTTGCCGCGAGTGTCGAGCGCCTGCGAAATGGATGACAGGGCGAGTGCAGCCGTTGGACCCGGCAGGACGTCCTGCACCCGTCTGCCAAGAAGCTTCTGGCGCGAACGCGATTCACGCTCGTCGGCGGACGGTGCAACCTTGTGATAAAAGCCGTCGCGGTCGAGGACGTAAAACACTTCAGTGATCGCATTGAAAAGCGCAGCCTGCTCTTCGGCTTCTTCGGCGATGACTTTGTTTGCACTTTCTCTCTCTTCGATGACGCCTGCGAGCTCGCGGTTGGATTGCTCGAGCTCCGCCGCCTGCTTCTCGATCGATTCCTTCTGACGCAGCAGCTCGGTTGCCTGCGCAACGAGCTTATTGCGAATGCTGTTGATCACTACAAGGAGAATCATCAGCTCGAGCAGGAGAGCAATTGCGGTATACATGCGGATCTGCCGCTCTCGCGCGAGCTTTTCTGCATATCGCGCATCTTCAGCGAGAATGAACAAGGCGAGCCGTGACCTGAGGACGTTGAATCGCTTTCTCTCGCGCGATGAGCGCGACTCGTTCTGAGCCTTGATATCTTCCTTGAGCCACCGCTTGCTTGCGTCTTCGATCGCGGCAACCCGATATGCGCGATCTGACGAGTAAGCTCCTCTCGAAACGAGCGAGTCGATGATGATTGTCAGCTTCTCGGTGTTCGACCCGGCGGCGTTCGACACTGCATCAGCAGGCGCTACGCCACCCTCGATCAGCGCGAGCTCGCGCTCGACCGTCAGGACATACGCGACGCGTGCGAGGCGCGAGATTTCGCGGCTTTCCGATACCCAGCTCGCGGTGCCTTCGTGGAGAGCGTACATCGCGCCGATCGTCGCAGCGATTGCAACAAGTGCAAGCGCGGCGAGGCCAAAGAGGCTGCGCGCGTAGCGCACCATCTGGCCGTGCACCTCACTGCCCGTCCTTATGGGAAGTTCAAAGACTTTATTGATTGTCCGGGTCACGCCGAAAGGACGTAGAACCGGCCCCAGCGGTCACATTTCTTGGGTCAGCGTCAATCCACAGTTGCAATGTGGATAACGAGGGGACGTTATTCGCTCCTGTAGCCCCTCGCCGCTTCTGCCTCGTCCTCGAGGTCCAGCTGAGCATGGTCGCGCTCGATCGCGTCGCGCTCAGCTCTGTACCGGTTGTACCACTCGCGTGTGATCTCTGCAGCGAGCTCCCTGTTTCCAAGCCCGAATGAAAGTGCGAGGGCGAGGGCAATCGCACCGAACAGAAGCGCGAACGCTGTCGTTACGATTTCGCTCGCGACACCGAGCTCCTGCAATGCCATGAAGACCGCGAGTACAATCACCCCGCCTTTTCCAACGCGTGCGAGAGTCGGTCCGCCATGCAATCCGCCCGCGCTCGCCATGATGAGGCCACCGACAAAGCCACCGAGCACAATGCCGACGATGATGATCACTATTGCCGCGATGACGCTCGGGATGTAGCTCACGAGCTCGCTGAAAACATTCGCGAGTGATTGAAGCCCGAGCGCATTTGCAGCGACGAGCATCACCGTGAACATGATGAACCAGAAGACGAGATTCGCGCCGATCCGCGTCGGGTTCACATGAGATCCCGCGCGCTCGACTGCGTCCATCACACCGCCGCGCTCGAGCAGCTGATTGAACCTGATGCGGCGGAGAACTTTTTCCGTTCCCTTCTCGAACAGGCGGGCGAGCAGATATCCCGCAAAGAGAATTACGAGCGCGCCTACTAGCGCAGGGACGTATTGATAAAGCTGTGAGAAGCTTTCCTGGAGACGGTCGCCGAAGCTTTGTGTGGTGTCGCCCACTGTGTGCTCTTGGTGAAGTCCTGATTGACCACTAAGAATAGCGATCAATACGCAACTTCGCTCACCCTAGTTACGCGTGCCCCGCCTGACGTCGTAAATCGCGCTTCGGCGGCATTTCGGGCAGATCAGCCATTCCCTTTTTCTCGCGTATCCAAGCCCGAATGATCCGCCGCCAATTGGCCGCTCCGTCATGTGAACATGACATCGAGGGCATTCAGGTTTATCGCCTTTGACGAATGTTTCCCGAATCGCCTTGAGCTCTTCTGCCGTGTATTGAGCGTCTTCACTCATCGGCAATTCGCAGGACGATTTTTCCGAATTGTTCTGCGTGCGACATGCGCTCGAACGCGGCTCTTCCATCTGCGAGATCGAACGTCGAATCGATGACCGGGGCAAGATTTCCTTTCCCCAGCTCCTCGATCACCTCCGCGAACTCACTGTCATTCCCCATCGTGGATCCCATGATTGTCCATTGATTCCAGAAAAGACGGCGAATGTCGGTTTTTACCATCGGACCCGATGTACCACCGCACGTGACTAGTCTGCCGCCGCGTCCCAGCGCAATGAGTGACTGCTCCCACGTTGCTTCACCAACACTGTCTACTACGACGTTGACTCCGCGCTTTCCGGTGCGCGCCCGGATTTCCTTTCCGACCTGATCTGTGCGGTGGTTGATCGTTTCATGCGCGCCAAGCGCTCGTGCGCGTTCGAGTTTGTCATCGCTGCCCGATGTGACCCATACGCGTGCACCTCGCGCCAGTGCAATCCGCATCGCAGCCTGCGCCACTCCACCGCCGATTCCCCAGATGAGCACATCTTCTCCTTCGCGGATCTGGGCGCGAGTGACGAGCATGCGCCACGCAGTGAGTGTTGCAAGCGTATACGCAGCCGCGGTGTCGAACCGCACTGAATCAGAAATGCGGCGGACGTTGTCCTGTGGAACGACTATGTAATCAGCGAACGTTCCGGGACGATGTTCTCCGAGCAGCCTGAACTTCACGCACATCGACTGCTCGCCTGCACGACAGTACTCGCATGTTCTGTCACTGATACCAGGATTGATCGCAACACGCTCGCCGGGTGCGACGCTTGTCACGCCATCACCGGCCTTATCGATCACACCAGCTCCGTCAGCACCCATCACCCATGGCGGTGTTATCGAAACGCCGGGCAATCCTTCGAGGGTAAACACATCGAGGTGGTTGAGCGCCGCTGCGTGAATGCGCACGCGGACTTCGCCTTCCGAGGGCTCTGGGTCGGGCAAGTCGGTGCGGTATTCCAGCTTCTCGGTTCCGCCATGCGCGGAGATGGTCAACGCTCGCACAGTTTACGTTGGGGTTATATTGGGAAAATCAGGAGCTTAACCCGGAAATCGGTAACTAAAGCCAGTCTGAAACTGCAATGATCTCAATCAAGGTACCACCGCTGGGCGAGTCCATCGTCGAAGCCACTGTTTCACGGTGGGTCAAAAAACAGGGCGATACCGTTGCAAGCGGTGCCACGATTGTCGAGCTCGAGACTGACAAGATCACGGTCGAAGTGCCCGCGCCAAAAGCGGGCGTTATTTCGTCAATCGCCGCGAAGGAAGGCGACGTCGTAAAGGTCGACCAAGTGCTTGGCGAGCTCGACGAAACCGCCGCCGGTGCCGCGCCTTCTGCGCCAGCGAAGGCACCTTCCGCCTCTGCGCCCGCCCCATCTGCACCTGCTGCCGCACCCCCATCGCCGACACCTGCTCCCCAGGCGGCAATTCCATCAGACGCGGATGTGAAATCGTCTCCAGCAGCGAAACGAGTTGCCGCCGATTCCGGAATCGCGATAGGAGATGTGACAGGAACCGGCCGCGGTGGCGTTGTAAGCAAGCCGGATGTGATCGAACACGTGTCACAGACCTCTAGCGTCTCTGCACCTCTGTCAGGCGCGCCGCAGGCGCCGCCCTCTGTACCTCGCGCAGCGTTGAGCGACGTCG
>DASUXX010000274.1:0-5257 GCA_036377755.1 Gemmatimonadaceae bacterium | reverse complement strand
CTAAACCAGAAGTGCGCGTTTAGCTATTTGCTGCTACTAGCTAAGGGCGCAGTTCCGTTTTAGCACGCTAAGGGCTAGGCGCTAAAGCTGCTACAAGCTACAAGCGCGCGAGAGCGCCGCGTCGTTAAGCTAGTCGGGCGTCGAGGGTGATCTCCAAATTTCCGTGAAAGGCGCGAGATACGGGACATGTCTCCAAAGTCTGCTGCGCAACTTCCTGGAACTTTGCATCCTCGATTCCTGATGCAGCAACCGTAACATCGAGTGCCATCTTGGTGATCGTGAATCCGCCGCCGCCGGGATTCGGCGACACCGTGCACTTCGCGGTCGCATCTATTGAAGTTGGAGTCGCACCCGCGCGCTCGAGATTTCCCGACAGGGCCATGCTGAAGCATGCCGCCTCCGCAGCAGCAAGCAGCTCCTCAGGATTCGATCCAACGCCTTCCTCGAATCGAGAGCTGAAGCTGTACTGCCCCCCAATCGCACCACTCTCGCCCTTGAACGTTCCCTTCCCGCTCTTGATCCCGCCTTCCCACCTTGCTGTCGATGTTCGCGTAGGCATTGTACTGCGCTCCAATAGTTTCTGGTTGATCTAAGCGGACTATAACGGGTTCGACCTTGCGCACGAATGTTTAATCAGTTAGTTAAATCACATGATTAAGGACGGCGACACCGAGCAGAAGATCCTTCAAGCCGCGCGAGCTGTCTTCGTGCGGCGTGGCACCAGCGGCGCACGCATGCAGGAGATCGCCGAAGAAGCAGGCGTCAATCAGGCACTCCTGCACTACTACTTCCGCTCCAAGGAAAAACTCAGCGAAGCAGTATTCAGCGAAACTGCCGGCCGCATGTTCCCCGCAATCATCGGCATACTCGGCAACGACGCATCGATAGAAGAAAAAGTCGACCAGATCGTCGCGACATACATCGAGAACATGTCCCGGTCACCGTTCCTGCCCGGATATATCCTCTCCGAGCTGCACCACCATCCGGAACGGATTCCGAAATTGATCGGCGGCCTTGCTGGAAAATCATTTTCTGCCGCACTTGCACCCGTCCTGGACAAGCTCGACAAGCAGATCGCCTCGGAAGCGAGAAAGAGAAAGTTGCGCCGCATCAGCGCGCAGCAGTTCCTGACGAACCTGCTGTCACTGTGCGTTTTCCCATTTGCCGCCCGCCCCATGCTGAGCGCCGCGTTCGGGTTCGATGAAGCAGAATTCGCCCGCTTCATCGCCGCACGACGGAAAGAGCTCCCTCAATTCATCATGAACGCACTTCGCCCATGAATGCACGACGTGCAGCATCGATCGTAGCGTGTGCGGTGCCCCTGGTTGTCCATGCCCAGGGGCCCGCGGATTCGTTGCGTCTCGGAAATGTCAGAACGCTCGCAACAGCCAACGATCCGCGAACAGCGCAGCTGGAGCTGCTCGCATCACAGTCGGCACTGCGTCTCAGAAACATCAATGCAGAGATGCTTCCCGCTCTCGCGATCGATGGTGTCGCTCAATATCAGTCGGATGTCGCGCGCATCGACGTGAATCTTCCCGGGTTGAACCTGCCGGCTCCAAAGAAAGACACTTACGATGCATACGCAGCTGTGCAGCAGCGCATCTACGATCCGTCGCTTCGCTCGCGCCATTCAGTTGAGCGTGCGCAGCTTGCTGAATCACAGGCACGGGTACGAACGGCGATCTATTCATTGAATGAATCTGCGAACTCGGCGTTCTTTATTGCGCTGCGCGCGCAATCACAGATCGCCGAGCTCGAGACTACAGTCACTGATCTCGAGGCGCAGCTCCAGGTTGCGAGCTCGCGAGTGAAAGCAGGCACGGCGCTCGCAAGCGAGTCGAATGCACTTCAAGCAGAGATCCTTCGGCGCAGGCAGTCAGTAGCTCAGCAGCGCGCCGCAAGGAAAGCCGCACTTGAAGTGCTCTCTGACGTCACCGGACAAGCGATCGACACTTCAATTGCACTGGCGACACCCGATCTTGGTGCGGCGGCCATTGCTGCACGTGAACGAGCGGCAATGCTGCGTCAGCGTCCAGAATACGAGCAGTTCGCCCGCACCCGCGATGTTCTCGCCGCAACAGCGCGCGCACACTCCGCCGAAGAAATGCCGCGCCTCTCCGCATTCGGCAGGCTCGGCTACGGTCGGCCCGGACTGAACCCGTTGAGCAACAAGTTTGACACGTATTGGCTGGCCGGCGTCCAGCTTCAGTGGACACCGTGGAGCTGGGGAACCTCCAATCGCAATCGTCAGCTCGCGCGACTTCAGCAACAGATTGTCTCTACCGAAGAAGAAGCATTCACCCGGCAGGTTCAGCGCTCGATCGAACAGGATTTTGCGAACATCGAGCGTCTCGAATCTGCCCTCTCGGAAGATGAACAGATCATCACGCTGCGTGAGAGCATCCTCCGCGAAGCACGTTCGCGATTTCGCGAATCAGTTATCACGTCTGCCGAGTTCATTGATCGCCAGACTGATGTCCTTTCAGCGCGGCTGACCCGCGCAGCTCATCGCGCTGAGCTTTCCGAAGCTCGCGCCCACCTGCTGACAACTCTTGGGATGGAGGTTCGCTGATGCGGCGCCTCGTTGTTCTATTCGCATTTCTCATCATCGCATGCAATCGCGACAAGGAACCGGATGCATACGGGACATTCGAAGCCGATGAGGTTGTTGTCTCATCAGAAACGAGCGGTCGCCTCGTGAGCTTCACCCCTGCGGAAGGGGCACAGATCGCTCGCGGTACTGTCGTCGCGATTGTCGACACGTCGCAGCTCTCGCTCGAGCGGCAGCAGGTTGTTGCACAGCGACAGGCAACAGGATCACGCAGTACTGAGGTTGCACGGCAGATCTCGGTTCTCGAGATCCAGCGCACGATCGCGCGCCGTAACTATGAGCGCACACGGCGGCTGTTCGAAGAGAAAGCCGCTACCGCGCAGCAGCTCGATCAGGCCGAGCGTGACTACCGCGTCCTTGGCGCTCAGATAGAAGCCGCACGTGCCCAGCTTCAATCGGTTGCTCGCGAGGGTGCATCGAGCGAAGCGCGCGTTGCCCAGATCACTGAGCGGTTGGATAAGAGCAGGATCGTAAACCCTGAACGCGGAACCGTACTCGCGACATTTACCCATGCAGGTGAAATAGTTCAGCCGGGTCAGCCCCTTTATCGAATCGCAAATCTGGACACCCTCACATTGAGGGCATACGTGTCTGAGACTCAGCTCCACACAGTTCGCCTTGGCGGAACGGTCGAAGTTAGAATCGACACCGGCGACGGAAAGACGACAGCATTTCCTGGAACGATTTCATCGGTCGCGTCGAAGGCTGAATTCACACCAACGCCGATTCAGACGCGCGACGAGCGGGCGGACCTTGTCTATGCGGTGAAAGTTCGCGTTCCAAACTCCGGCGGAATGCTGAAGATCGGGATGCCGGCAGATATCACCATTCCGTCGAACGAATCACGCACGTGACAGCTCCCGCGGTTGTCGTCACGGACGTGCACAAGAAGTTCGGCGCTGCACCGGCGCTCGATGGCATCTCATTCGAGGTCTCACCTGGCGAGCTGTTCGGACTTGTCGGTCCTGACGGAGCCGGTAAGACCACTCTCTTTCGCATTCTTACCACTCTCATTGTTCCCGATTCGGGAACGGCAACAGTTCTCGGTCTCGACGTCGTGCAGGATCTCTGGGCCATTCGATCGCGAGTCGGATACATGCCCGGACGCTTCTCCCTCTACGGGGATCTCACGGTCGAAGAGAATCTCAAGTTCTTCGCCTCTGTGTTCGGCACGACGATTCAAAAGGGTTACGACCTCATCGCCCCTGTTTATCGGCAGATCGAGATGTTCAATGACCGGCGCGCTGATGCCTTATCAGGCGGCATGAAGCAGAAGCTGGCGCTTTCATGCGCGCTCGTTCACAGGCCCGACATTCTTTTTCTCGACGAGCCCACAACCGGAGTGGATGCCGTTTCGCGACGCGAGTTCTGGGATCAGCTCGACACACTCCGCGATTCAGGGCTCACCATCATCGTGTCGACGCCATACATGGATGAAGTGATGCACTGCGATCGGGTCGCACTGATGCAGGGCGGCAGGATTCTCCAGATCGATCCGCCGGCAGAGATCGGCTCGCGATATTCGCTTCCGCTGATCGAGGTGATTGGTTCAGACCGCTACAGGATGTTACTCGCACTGCGACGGGGTCCGCATGCTCACTCGGTTTATCCATTTGGTATTGGCCTGCACTTCACTGACAGTCGCTCCGGTTACGATCCCGCGACCGCGGCCGCAGAAGTGAAGCGATACCTGGAAAGTGAAGGATTTACCGACCTCGAAGTGCATCCGATCGATGCGAGCATCGAGGATCGCTTCATGGATCTCATGCCTGCGGAACAGCGCGCCTCATGACCGCTCCGGCAGCGAAATCCTCTGAGCAGGCAATCGTCGTGAACGAGCTCACGCGCAAGTTCGGCGATTTCACCGCTGTCGACCACATCACGTTCGATGTCAAAGCCGGCGAAGTGTTTGGCTTTCTCGGTGCGAACGGCGCAGGAAAGACAACTGCCATCAAGATGCTCACGGGTCTTCTTGCTCCAACATCGGGTGATGCTCAGGTAGCCGGCCTCGATCTCAAGTCACAGACGGAGCAGATCAGGCAGCGCATTGGCTACATGAGCCAGCGGTTTTCCCTATATGAAGATCTCACTGTTCGAGAGAACATTGCGCTGTACGGCGGAATTTACGGCCTGACAGACAAGCAGATTCGAGAGCGATCCGATGTGATGATTCAGACTCTCGGACTAACCGACGATCTCGTCGCAAAGCTGCCGCTCGGCTGGAAGCAGAAGCTCGCCTTTTCAGTCGCACTTCTGCACGAGCCTGCAATTGTCTTTCTCGACGAGCCCACTGGCGGCGTCGATCCGATCACCAGGCGTCAATTCTGGGAGATGATCTACAGTGCTGCATCGCGCGGGACGACTGTGTTCGTCACGACTCACTATATGGATGAGGCCGAGTACTGCGATCGCATCTCGATCATGGTCGACGGAAAGATTGCGACGCTCGGCACTCCGCTCGAGCTCAAGAAACAATGGAACGTGCCTACGATCGATGAGCTCTTCGTGAGACTGGCGCGGCCGAAATGATCTCAACGCTTCGCGCCTTTGTAGTAAAGGAAGTTCACCACATCCTGCGCGATCGGCAGACGTTGATAATTCTGCTGCTCATGCCGCTCATTCAGGTGGTGCTCTTTGGTTACG
>DASUXX010000273.1:0-2092 GCA_036377755.1 Gemmatimonadaceae bacterium | reverse complement strand
TTCCCAGCTATGGCGTCTGTCTATCTACGAAGATCAATCCGCTGGATCCGGCCAGATCCGCCCGATCCGAAGTAAAAAAGTCCGGTCCATTAATTCGGCTAAGATTCTCGATCGGCCCTACGACGCGGGAGTCCTTCTATCCGACTCGATCCAGCCTCGTAGTGCCGGCAGCGTATCACGCTTGCGAACGCCTTCCTCGAAAGGACCAAGAAGGTGCGCAATCGAGTTCGCATAATAACTGACAAGCGGCCGGTTTCGCGGCATCACAGCAAGACCATCCCCGGTATCGACGAGCATTCTGCGCATCGACAGCATTCGCCACGCACGGTCGAACGTCTCCTCGATCGGCCCTTCGGCTCGAATCGTCCGCGCATTCAGCTCGGCGAGCACGTCGCGCATGTCGCTCATTCGCTCGATGAGTTTTTCACGCGAGATGAAATCACTGTCCAGCGACTGAATCGCGGCGCATGCCAGGGTAACCGGCGTCACGGGAATGATCTCACCTATTCGTGACATCATGTCGTCGCATAACGACTGAATTCTCGCGAGGCGCTCGTGCCGCGGAAGATCGAACATCCCTTCCCCGGTTGCTTCCTGCTCGTCGAGCCAGGGCTTGAGCGGAACCGGCTCACCGATCGTGACAGCCGCACGGCCGTAGCGCTTCCATCGGCGCACTACTATTCGGCCAGCGTTCCACCATAGATAACGCGCAACCTCGCCAAGCTGCCTTCTGCGCGGTGGCGTGCGCTGGCCTTTTGTAATCGCGAGCTCTCGCAGGAGAGAGCGGTCTTCGAGAACGCGATCGTAATTGATAGCTACCGGGACGAGGTGAATCCTGTCGCGATATTCGGGATCACGCGCGACGCCGATTATGTAATCGAGCAGCCCGATCTTTCCCGCCTTGAGCTTTCCGTCGCGAGTGAGTCCGCCTTCAGGAAAAATTCCCTGCGTCACTCCGTTACGTGTAATGAGCTGCACGTAACGCTCCAGCACCTTGTGATACAGCGGTTCGCGGAATTTCCTGCGAACGAAGTACGATCCGAAGCTCTTGAAGATGTATTCGAGAGGAAACGCCCGCGCCCACTCGCCCACGGCGTAGGATATCGCGACCTTGCCGGTGAGAACGTATCCCACGAGAACGTAATCCGCGTTCGACCGGTGATTCATCAGGTAAACTACGATCGCATCGCGCGGCAGAGTCGATGCGCCCCGCGTCCCGTGTTGCTCCGCCGATACCTTATAGAAGAGATGCAGCAACGACCGGCTAACGAAATATCCGACCCGGTAGTACGCGAGAATGTTGAAGAATGGGACGATCTCGTCGATGTACTCTACGACTTTGCGCCACGACGCTGCGACGTCGACACCGTTCTCTTTCGCGTGAATCTGGACTGCGCGCGCGATTTCTTCGTCGGCAAGCAGTGTCTCCCGAATACGCCGCTTCGACGTGAGCTTGAACCGGTCAATTCGCCCGCCGCTTTCCTTCAGCGACCTGAGCGCGCTCCTGTTCACACGTTGGCGGATGAAATCCAAAGCCATGCTTCAGCTGCAGGGGTTGGAAAACGGGGATGCGACCGGTTTGATTCCACACAATGATACTGTTTGAGCAGCGTTCCCGTTTGAGCGGGGTTCTCGCGGGAATCTTCCTTGCTGCCGCGCCGGCAACAGCCCAGGTGACTTTCACCGAAAAGGCGATCGAGGCAGCTCCCGCGAAATTCCCGGTCCGGATTCCGAAGGAAGGCGCGCTCACCCTGCATCTCCAGATACTGCTCGATCGCGCAGGATTTTCGCCGGGCATCATCGATGGCGCGTGGGGATTGAACGCTGCGAAGGCGATCACGTTCTTCACGAAGCACGACGACCCCGAGCGTCTGCGCGGCGACTCACCACCGGCAGTGACTTCGATCGACAAGGCAACGTACGATCGCCTGCGCCAGACAGCGAGAGCGAAGCCGCTCATTCGTCATTACACTCTGACCGCACGGGATCTCGCAGGACCGTTCACACGAATTCCGACGAACGTGTACGAGCAAGCCAAGCTCAAGTGTCTGTGCTATTCATCGCCGGTGGAGATGCTGTCAGAGCGTTTTCA
>DASUXX010000272.1:0-5949 GCA_036377755.1 Gemmatimonadaceae bacterium | reverse complement strand
CACACCAATGAACCGTTTGCCACCCTCCCTGCCCACGCCGTGGCCTATCAAGCAATTCAATGCAAACCCTCAGCGTGTACTCTCCAGCAGGCAGTGGGTTTGCTCGCCAGCCGAACTTCATAACTTCGCCAGGTTCGATGTATTTCTGAGCGAGACCAGTCACGTGCGCGGAATACGGTAAAGGACTGACTAAGTAACCGGGTGAGGCCCATGCATAGGGTGAGTCTAGTTCAAGAGTCTTCTTTACCGTCCTCAGCGAGTCGAGGTTTCCTATTCGACGCACTTCGAGCGTAGTTGCGCCCGAGCTGTATTTAAGCAGCACACGTTTTGGCGAGGTATTTCGAACTGTGAGCTGAGCCTCGACGTGGTCGTCGGTGGTTACTCGAAGCTCTCGACCTAAGCTTTGTTCGACGAGTAGCGGCAGTGTGTCAACTTCATCAAGATCCTGAGCAGGCCTCACAGATCGGCATGACACCGACAGAACCGCGAATCCAACAAGTGCAGTTATTTGCCTGACTCTCACGCGATCCCCGGGTGAGTCTGCCTAACGCCAATTAGACTGCGAATTTAGACTGCAAGCCTGGGAAAAAGCGACACCGCCTCGCAGTCTAAATCCGGAAACGATGATCAGCTTCACCTCGTAAGTAGTTGTGAGTACGCGCATTACGAGTCGAGCCGTGAGACGACGAGAATTTTATGCGACATTTGCTTGCAGTCTAAACTTGGCGACCTCTCACGGATTGGAAAGCACCGCAGAATGGTCTCCAGCCGCCGGGTCGGGAGCCGAAGCGACGAAGGTGCGTGGTATCTCAATTCACGGGACGGGCGTATCTCAAAACCTTGAGCTCACCCTCGTCAGAAAGCAGCGGATGTAAAACCGAGTCAGCCATGATCTGCTCGAACGTCATCCGCTTCCCGTCCACCGTCATAACTCGCTCGACCGGGCGCACGCCGTGACTGTAATCGACATACCAGTCAACATGCCCGGGATACACCGGCTGAATCGGCTTACCGTCGGGATAATGCCAGCCGTAAATGGCCACGCGATTCGCTCCCTCGAGCAAACGATTGGTTACCACAATGTCCTTCTTGATTCCGGCGACGAACGTCCCGCGCTTCACACCCTTCAGCTGACCCTCGATGATGCGATGATGCTGAAGGAAGGTGAACGGTGACTCGCGCTCGATAGTCAGCGGACGCGGATCGAGATGCGTTTCCGCCGCAGACCAGATATCGTTGACCATCTTTCGCGTGGGCAATACAAAGCCAAACGCATCCACGAATGCCTGCCCCGTATACGGCACCATCGGCATTCGCACGAAATCTTTATCCGATCCGATCGACAGATAATCGGGCATCACTCGATACACGATTGTGTGATCCGCGCTGTCGCTGCCTTTGCCAGTTACAGTCACAGTGCGCAGATCCCTCAGGAAAGACGGCATGTTGCCGGCAAACAACTCGCGCCTGATCGCCTCCTCTCTCTCCTCACGTGAAAGCCGCGCGACCATCTCAATGAATGCGCGTCCCTCGATTGCGTTCGTCGCGCGAACCGGAATCTCGGGCGGTGTCGCGGCAGGCAGGACAACACTGTCTGCTGTGAACTCCTCATACACACGCGATGCTTTGAGCACGGATCCACCGCGATCATAAGACGGCCTCCGCACCAGCATCGCATGCATGTAGCCGTTCATGTCGCCTATCATCGACGTATGGAGAATCTTGTTCTCAGGATTCCTGTGCAGCAGCGCAACTATCTGCGACGCGCGATATCTCGTGAAATCACCAACACTATCCGTTTTGAACTCGAATGGCTCGCGCAGATAGTTGATCATCCGCGATGATGCCCGCCACGTTCCGCCGGAATCAGACACGACCTTCTTTCCGTCCAGCATGATGTTCGTGTCATTGTACGCGAGCACCACGAGCGTATTGCGCGGATCCTTTCGCAGCCACTTCACCAGCTTCTCGCCATGGTTGTATGCGAAGTTGTAATTCGCATCGAGAAAAGCGATCCGCTCGATCCACGATGGGATTGAATCCTGTCCATCGATGAATCCGAACATGAACGATCCGCCACCGCTGTGTCCCGTAAGAGTCACGGCGAGGTGTTCCGGATTTCCGACAGCATACCGGAGCTGATCGACTATCTCGACTATCCTTCGATTGGCCTGCGGGTACCCGAGCGTCTGTCTCCATGCGGGCCAGCTCCGCTTGTCGGCTTCGAGGTAAACGACGATCGCCTGCGGAAGTCCGCGCGATCGCAGCGCACGCGTCTGCGCACCGATGTTCTGGATGTCGTAATGCCAGTCGAGCCCTTCATGCATTTTTCGCCCGATCGTCTGCAGCGTCGTATTGCCATTAGGCAGTGCATACAGAATCAGGTCGACGCGCTTTGACCCGTCGATGTTCGCCGGCGCTACAATCGTTGCGGTAACGGCGGGATATATGTCGAGAACGCGAATGCGCTCGCTTCCCGCAGGGGCAAATCCTTTGAGGTCGAGCTGCTGCGGTGCGTGTGAACAGGCGGAGACGTAAGCTGACGCCGCAAGCAAAGCGCGGAATGCGCTTCTACGAATTCGCATCGGCCGCATACCACCTGATCACGTCAGCATGCGCAGTGGAGCTGATCCACTCCGATATGATTGCCTCCGCCTCACCCGCATTTCGCGCTGCAAGTCCACAGTGTGGATGCGCTCCAGGCGAATCCTCGCCGGCATGTTCATGCGGCCGTCCAAAGCTGCAATCGCGACACAGAATCCGCGTGTGCGTACCCCAGTTCTCCGCAGCTCCGCCCTTTTCATATGCAATTCGTTCCAGCTCTGATATCGCAACATCGTTAGCAGCTGCGAGCTCTATGACGAATGTCTCATACTCCGACGGCTCGAGCCTGTCGAGAACATTGAACACAGGATACGCGCGGCCATCATACTCGCGCTCACCTTCGACCGCGCCGTCAGTAAGAACAATGTCGCCCCACTTAAATCGCGATGTCGGAAGCGGAACGCTCGCAATCCGCCCACGCGCCGGATCGATACGATGCGCCCACACAACCTCTGCATCACCTTCAGGATCGAGTCTCACCGGTGTCATCCCGAAATTGAAATCCGGCGCACCATCACCGGCAGGAGGCTCGAGCCCGCACATCGACCATGCAGTTCGCGCCTCTTCCCATCGCGACAGCGCAGTAGCCGCAATACCAAGATTCCACCACGCTGCCTGATCATCAGGCGACATCTCAGCAGCCTGCCGATTCAGCTCGAGTGATTCCGCCCAGCGCCTCTCATACTTGTAGAGAAGTCCAAGGTTATAGACCGGAACAGACCAGGCCGGCGCCTCCTGCATCGCGTGACGATAGGATGCTTCCGCAGCCTCAACGTTTCCCTCGTCACGCAGCCGACGACCTTCTTCGTTCAGCTGCTCAGCACTGCGCGGCGGCTTCATGTCTCAAAAATAAGAAATCCGCAGGGTTGCGGCGTCTCTTTCAGACGATCAGTCCAGCCTGCTTCGCAATCTGCACGGCCTGCGTCCTGCGCCGCGCATTCAGCTTGTCGAACAACCGGCTCGAGTGCGTCTTCACCGTGTTCTCGCTCACGAAAAGCTTCTGCGCGATCTCACGATTGCTCAATCCGTCAGCAATCAACCGCAGTATCTCATGCTCACGAGGAGTGATTCCGAACTTCTCACGCCGAGAATAGTCCACCACTACCGGCTGGGGATCGCGAACAGCTGCTTCTTCCCGCCCCGGACGCGTCAGCTTGAACCCCAGCCAGATACCAAGCGCGGAGAAGATGAGGGCAACTATCCCTCCATAGATCTCGAATGAATGCTCGACTACGAGAAAGCGGTACTCAGTGAGCCTGAGCACGACGATGAGAACACCGCCGAGCATACCATATAGTAGTACGGTTTTGCGCACGCCTCATTTTGCTCATCGGGCATGCCGTTCCGCAACACCGGCCATTCCGAACGCTTTGGCCAGATCGCGTGTCGAACGGGCATGCTGAGATTAATCGCAACTTCGATGTTTGTGTGCGGATTCTGCCTCGAGGCACAATCGCAAAGCGCGATCACTTCACCCACGCCGACGGGTCGTTACGCAGTTGGAAGAAAGCAGATCACCTGGACGGACAGCGCACGACGGGATCCGGTTGATACCACACGGTTCAGAGAGGTCACCGGATGGATCTGGTATCCCGCACGAAAATCATCGCACGACTCTGTTGAACACTCCCTTCCTGGCGACTGGCAATCAAAGAGACTCGAGAGCCTGCGGGTAAAGTTCGGGCCCGACCTCGCGACTGCGATGCAGTCCTTCACAGTTCGTTCGCACACGAATGCACCGCTCGCAAGGGGAGACAAACGCTTCCCAGTCGTCCTGTTCATCCCGGGACTCAGCTGGCTGGCCTCCGACTACAGCGTCCTCGTCGAAGACCTCGCGAGCAACGGGTACATCGTCGTCGGAATATCACCGACAGGATTCTCCGACCCCGTCATGTTTCCCGACGGTCGCGTCATACCCCGAACACTCGGCATGGGCGAAAAGATCGGAACCGAACAGTCATACGTGCACGATGACGCAGCGTTCGCGCTGAGGCAGATCGAACGTCTCGACGCAGGATTCTTCCATGGTCGCGTCGACCTCGCGCACATCGGTGCATTCGGTCACTCGCTCGGCGGCACTGCGGCGCTCGTCCTTGCGAATCATGAACCCACCGTGCGCGCTGCAATCAATATCGATGGCGATGCGATGGGAGTTGTGCGTGAAGTCAGGCCGGCGCAGCCTCTGTTACTCATCAGCTCCGAGTCACCGACTATCGACGAGGCGCCGCAAAACACGGCCGCTCACATGGAGCTCGTGCGCGCTGGCCTCGAGAGAAGCGAGCAGCGCCGCACCGGTGAATGGAATGACATCTCGAGCAAATCCATCTTTGCGCGCCGCATCCGCGTGCTCGGCACGCATCACCTCAACTTCGAGGACGCTGCGCTTGGATCTGGCGTCCTGACGACGCGCGAATCACGATGGATGAAATTCGGATCGGTTGATCCCCGCGAAGCACTCGTCACATTGAATCGCATCGTTCGCACTTTCTTCGACAAAGCATTCGCGCCTCAGCAGACAACCAAGACGCTTTCGGATTCCTCACTCGAGTTCGCAGGCACACGACTCGAGAGTGCCGGGCGCTAAAGCTTACGAAGCGTGCTCAGGAATTACTGCGGTCGCCTCGATCTCGACTCGCGCCTGCAGCTCGAGCAATCCACTCACGATTACGAGACTCATCGCTGGATAATGATTACCGATGATCTCGCGATATGCAGCACCGATGTGCTTCTTCGCCGCAATATATTCTCCCCGCTCGACGATGTACCATGTCAGGCGAACGAGATCCGAGGGACGCGCACCTGCGGCGAGCAATGCGTCGACGACATTGTGCAATGCCTGGCGAATCTGTCCGATGAAGTCGGCGCTCTCGAACACGCACGTGGCTGGATTCCATCCCACCTGACCGGCAATAGTGACAATGCGCCCGGTCGCAATGACTCCATTGGAGTAACCCTCAGGATCAGCCCAGCCCTCAGGCTGCACAATCGTGGGACCTTCGTGCGAGATCTGAGATTCGATCATCTCCGTCACATCAGACTCATCCCGCGGCGCAATGCTCATTCTGCTCTCTCCCGCAACCGGAATCGCTGAAGCTTGCCAGTCAGCGTCTTTGGCAATGAATCAGTAAACTCGACAGAACGCGGATACTTGTACGGAGCAATACGCGCCTTCACAAAATCCTGAAGGTCCTTCACGAGCGAATCGCCAGGAAAATGCCCCTGACGGAGAACAATATATGCTTTCACGATGTGACCTCTCTCTTCATCAGGCTCGCCTACAACCGCACATTCCTGCACACATGCGTGCTCGAGCAGGACATTCTCTACCTCCGGCCCTGCAATGTT
>DASUXX010000271.1:0-3040 GCA_036377755.1 Gemmatimonadaceae bacterium | reverse complement strand
CATCAAGGCTCCGCAGCTCATGCAGGGCTACTGGAACAAGCCTGACGAAACCCGCGAGATGATTCGCGTCAACGATGCAGGCGAGCGACTGCTCTTCACCGGAGACCTCGGGTATCTCGATGAGGATGGATACCTGTTCATCGTCGACCGCAAGAAAGACATGATCAAAACAAGCGGCTACCAGGTGTGGCCGCGAGAGATCGAAGAAGTTATCTCCGCCCATCCTGCCGTTCACGAAGTTGGTGTCGCAGGAATTCCCGACAAGATGCGCGGTGAAAAGGCAAAAGCATGGGTTGTACTGAACGCCGGTGCGACACTCACCGAAGCGGAGCTCAAGTCATGGTGCCGCGAGCGCCTCGCTCAGTACAAGGTTCCGGCGAAGTTCGAATTCGTGGAGGAGCTGCCAAAGACACAGGTCGGTAAAGTCCTGCGGCGCGCGCTGCGCGAAAATGAAGCAGCAGCAGAATGAGCTCGAATAGAATCGAACCACAACGTCCGCCTTACGATGATGTAAGGCCGGAAGACATTCCGCTTCACGAAGATGTAAGAAATCTCGGCGACGCACTTGGCCGGGTTATCAGGCGGCTCGAAGGAACCGAAGCTTTCGGAGTAGTGGATGGATTGCGGCGCGCGTGCCGCGCGCGACGACGCGCGAAAAAGGGAGCAAGGACTCTCGACGATCTCATCGATGATGCGGCGAGATTATCGCCGGAGCTCGCGGCGATGGCAGCGAGAGCCTTCACGCTTTTTTTTCTCCTGATCAACACTGCGGAACAGGTACATCGTATTCGGCGTCGGCGCAGCTACATGTCAGAAGCAGAGCAGTCTCCTCAGCCTGCATCCGCTCAGTGGACAATGGAGCGACTCAAGTCGCTTGGATTTTCCGCAGAACGAGTCGCCGATGCGCTTAATTCGCTCGAGCTGCGTCCGGTTCTCACCGCGCATCCCACGGAGTCAACGCGGCGCACACTGCTCGCGCTTCAGGCTCGCGTCGCTGATTTACTTCTGGCACGATCCAGCGCGCTATCCACGCATGAGCTCGCTCGCATCGACGAGCAGATCGACACTGAGGTCGAGCTGTTGTGGCTTACGTCCGAGGTTCGCCGTGATCGTCCAACTGTCGGGGATGAAGTAAGCACAGTGCTCTGGTATTTCGAGACGAGACTTCTCGATGCGAGCGCGTCGGCGACATCAGCGATGACTGCTGCATTTGAAGATGTGTTCGGTACCTCGCCCGAAGGTACGCGTGCAGCTCCCACAATTCGTCTCGGCACATGGGTGGGCGGGGATCGCGATGGCAATCCATACGTAACACCGGCGACGAGCATTGCCGCCGCACGGCGCGCAACGTACGCGATTCTCGAACGATATCATGCGGCGGTCGATAACCTGATTCAGCGATTGTCGATGTCATCCATGCTGAGCCCGGTTCCAGAGGAGTTGAAGCGCTCGATAGAGTCTGATCGTGCGACTCTTCCTGAAATCTGGGAAGCCAACAAGCGTCGCAACGCGGATGAGCCCGTGCGTCTCAAGGCAACCTTGATTGCTGCGCGAATCGAGGCTACACGGGCTCTCGTTGCTGCGCGAGATGCCGGCAATGCAGACGCGCAGAATGCGGCAGCATATCAGAACGCCGATGAGCTTCTCGGAGATCTCACCCTCATCGAGAAGACACTTGCGAGCGCAGGCGCCGAAATGTCACGGCGCACTCTCATGAATCCGCTGATCTCCGCTGTGAAAACTCACGGATTCCACGGCTTGATGATGGACCTTCGCGATCATGTCGAATCTGACAAGGTTCTCGAGACACTGCAGGCAGCAAGAGTCATTCAGCGCGAATGCGGCGAGCGCGCAGCGAGCGCTTATGTCGTCTCAATGGCACACACGGCGGACGACATTCTCCGCATCGTTCAAACTGCGCAGCAGGCAGGTCTCGTCGATCTCGACGCAAGTCCTCCCCGGTCGTCCATCGATGCCGTTCCGCTTTTCGAAACACTCGACGACCTCGAGAACGCACCTGATGTGATGCGCTCGCTGCTCGCGCATCCTGAATACAGAAAGCAGCTCGCGGCGCGGGATTCAAAACAGGAAGTGATGATCGGCTATTCGGATTCCAATAAGGATGCCGGAATTCTCTCATCGTCGTGGGCGCTGTATCGAGCGCAGGAGCTGCTCGCTCCGATATTCAAGGAAGCCGGGGTGCAGTTGAGAATTTTTCACGGTCGTGGAGGAAGTGTTGGACGCGGGGGTGGATCGCCGGTCTATCGCGCTATTTCTGCGCTGCCTCCTGATACAATCGGCGGTGACATCAAGATCACTGAGCAGGGTGAGATCATCTCCCAGCAGTTTGGACTGTTGCCGATTGCAGAGCGCACGCTCGAAGTCACTCTCTCAGGTGTGCTGCTCCAGGAGCTGACGGACTGGAGAGACGATGTAAGTCCTGAAGATCTCGCACTCTTCAGAAAAACGATGGAGCGACTTTCGGAACGATCGAACGAAGCATATCGCGCAGTTGCGCACGATGATCCTCGCATATTCGAGATGTTCGAGAAAGCGAGTCCAATAGAGGAGCTTGCGTCTGCACGCTTTGGATCGCGCCCTTCATATCGCCCCGGTGGCGGCGCAGGCATTACCGGGATTCGCGCGATACCGTGGGTATTCGGATGGACCCAGAATCGCCTCATGCTTCCAGGGTGGCTCGGCGCAGGAACAGCCCTTTCGGAAATCGCGAACGAGCCGGGAGGACTCGACCTGCTTCAGCGCATGAACGCATCGTGGCCTTTCTTTGGGGATCTCATCGCAAGAATCGACATGGTATGCGCCAAGGCTGACATCGAAATCGCGAGAGCCTACGTCGAGCGACTCGGGGGAGACGAGAAACTTCTCGACAATCTGATCGCTGAATTCAATCTGACGGTCGAAACCGTTCTCAGGATTCGCGGCGTAAATGAGCTGCTCAGCGACAACCAGGTTCTTCAAACTGCTATCGCCTTGAGAAATCCTTACGTGGACGTTCTGTCGGTAATTCAGATCTCACAGC
>DASUXX010000270.1:0-8281 GCA_036377755.1 Gemmatimonadaceae bacterium | reverse complement strand
CGGCAGGACGCAGGTTGATCTCTCCGGGCGCCCCACCCTGACCTCCAAAGCGACCGCGACCTCCGGGTCCACGTCCACCTGCAGCTTGCATGCGCTCGCGCAGCCTGCGCACGCCTGCTGTGTCACCACGCTGCTGCATTGCCTGAATCGAATCGCGCATGGACCGCATCGCCGTCGTGTCCATTCCCGGGAGATTGCGTCCTGCGCCAGTCGTATCGCCTGAAGATCTGAGCGAATCCTCGCGCTGACGGCGCGCACGCGCCGCATTGATGCTGTCGCGCAATGCTGCAGGACCCAGAGGGCGCGGCAATCCACGCAGATCCCATGTCACGCGGTGAATTCCTGGACCAGCTGGGCCAGTGAGTCGCCGCACCACGTCGCCCTTCACATCGGTGATCACGATGCGTGTCGTATCCCGTCGCGCATCGCCTGACGTGAGACGATAGGTGATCGTTCCGCCGTACGGTGGATTGTCGGCGACGTAAATCTTGTTGCCGGTCCACTGCTGGGTGAATGCCTGCGCATACTGATATGCAGTCGTCGGCTGGAAGAGATAAGTCCCCTGTCTCATCGAGCTGTCGACCATCTGCTCGAGCGCCGAGATGTCCATGAGGTAGATGGATCGACCGTGCGTCGCGGCAATCAGCTCGCGGTCACGCGGATGAATCTCGAGATCGTGCACCGGCACCGTCGGCATTCCGGTCATGAACTTCTGCCACGAGCCGCCGCGGTTGGTCGAGACGTACGCGCCGACGTCCGTTCCCACAAAGAGAAGATCGCGATTGGCCGGATCCTCCTTGATAACATGAACGAAGTCGACCCCGTTGGAAGGAAGATTGTTCACGATCGACTTGAACGTTCTCCCAAAATCATTCGAGACGAACACGTACGGCTTGAAATCGTTCTCGCGGTGATTGTCGAACGTGACGTACACGGTTGCAGTGTCGAAGCTCGACGCGGCAACGCGCGAGACCCATGTCTTTGCGGGAACACCGGGGAATCTGCGCGTGACGTTCGTCCAGTCACCGCCATCGTTTGTCGTGAGCCACACATTGCCATCGTCGGTGCCAACCCAGAGAATGCCGGGACGTATCGGCGATTCAGAGATCGTCGTAATCGTACTGTGCGTTTCGGCGCCGGTTGCATCGCGTGTAACGCCACCCGTCGTGCGAGTGCTGACTCTGATGCGCATCGAGTCTGCAGTCGAAAGATCCGGCGAGATCGGATAGAAGTGATCGCCGCGGTCCGTCGACTTGAGCAGCCTGTTCCCGCCGAGGTACAGAGTCGACGGCGAATGCGCCGAGATGAAGTACGGGGTGGACCAGTTGAAGCGGTAACGCGATGCCGAATCAGCCCGGGCGCGCGCGCGGATTGCTTCGAGCGCGCTGGTAATCTGTGGATTAGCGGGACGAGTCGTATCACCGCGTGCGATGATCAGCGAGTCCTCGAAATTGATGCGGCCTGCACCACCTCGCATGATCGGATATCTCGCGTTGTTCGCGAGATCGAGACGCGATGCATTGCCACCCTGCGATTCGCTGTAGACGATGTTCGAGTTGGTCGGATCCTGCGCACTGTAGAATCCGTCGCCGCCACCGATGTTGAACCAGTTCGCGTTGCTCGCACCTTCGCGTGAGCGCGTCCTGGTTGGGCCGCACCACGTTCCGTTGTCCTGCAATCCACCGCACACACGATATGGTTTGCCCATGTCGTAGCTCACATGATAGAACTGGCCGATCGGGAACGTGTTCGGGAATTCGTACGTGCCGCCCTTGTCCCACGTGATTGCAATTCCGCCATCGTCACCGATGATGAAGTGATCGGGATCATTCGGATCGATCCACATGGCATGCCAGTCAGTGTGAATCGAGAGGGCGCCGCGGCGATCGGTCTTTCCGCCATCATCCGAGAAACGGAACACCGACGACATCCAGTAGATGCGCTCGGGATTTTTTGGATCCACGCGAATCTGCGAATAGTAGAATGGCCGCGCATCGCCTTCGTTGGGGCGCATGAAGCTCCACGTCGCGCCGCCGTCAGTCGAGCGGTAGATGCCGCTGCGGGTTTTCTGCGCTTTCGACGTATCGGCCTTCTCGCCTTTCGCGAGTGCCTTCTTCATTGTGTCTGCTTCGACCCACGCATAGATGTATTTCGGATTCGACGGAGCGACCGCGATGCCAATGCGGCCTTTTGTCGTTTCAGGAAAACCGCCTCCCTTCACTTCAGTCCAGGTTTCTCCGGCGTCGGTGCTCTTCCACAACCCGCTTCCGGGTCCACCGCTTTCGAGGAAGTACGGTCCGCGCACGCGCTCCCAGCTCGACGCCCACAAAGTGCGATTGTCTGAAGGATCCATCGCGAGATCTACGAACCCGGCTTTGTTGCTGACGAACTTCACGAGCTTCCACGTCGCACCACCGTCGGTGCTCTTGTAGATGCCGCGCTCCGGATTCGATGCCCACGCTGCACCGAGTGCGGCGACGTAGACGATGTTCGGATCTTTTGGGTCGATGACGATGCGCCCTATCTGCTGTGTCTTCTCGAGGCCGGCAAGCTTCCATGTTTTTCCTGCATCCATCGACTTGAAAACACCACCGCCAGGCGAGATCGAGTTGCGCGAATCTTCTTCGCCCGTGCCGGCATAGATGATGTCGCCGTTAGACGGAGCGATTGCGATGTCTCCCATCGAGATCACGCGCTCATTCTCGAACAATGGAAAGAACATCGTGCCGTTATTGACTGTCTTCCAGATTCCGCCGGCCGCAGTCGCAACGTAGAACACTTTCGAATTGCGCGGATCTGCTTCGATATCTGTGACTCTGCCGCCCATGATCGCGGGGCCGATCGAGCGCCAGCGGAATGCGGCAACCGATGCAGAGTCGAGTGGAGTTGTGAGTTGTGCGCCGGCTGTGGTCGCGAGCGCCGCGAATGAGCCTGCCGTTAGCAGGAAGGAACGGAGCTTTGTCATTTGTGGGGGTCACACTTGGTTTTGAGACGAGACTATGATGCACATACGTGGTAGTTCAAGTAAGTGCTGACTTCTCGAAAGGGTGGCGCTATCGCGTCTGGCGGATGCCGTTATCCGTTTGCCGATGACCGTTTAAAAACGGACAACGGCGAACGCATCACGGCCAACGCAGAACGCGAGATTGAGTGATGCCGCTAATTAACGTCGTTCACCTCGTCCCAGATCCGCTCATGCCTCGTCTCCGTCAAGACAATCGATCCGACAACGAATGTCATGAGCGCAATCACAACCGGGTAAATCAAACCGGCATATATATTCCCCGTCCTTGCAACGAGTGATGTCGCAATGAGCGGGAGAAATCCGCCGAACCATCCATTGCCGAAGTGATACGGCAGTGACATGGACGTGTATCGTACTCGCGCAGGAAAGGACTCGACGAGAAACGATGCGACCGGGCCTGTAACCATTGCCGCGAACGCGATCATCAGAACGATCACCGCAATGATGACGGGCGCGTTGAGATCAGGCGTCGTAGCGTTGTGGATGACGCGGTAGAGCGCGTAGTAGGAAATCGCCGAAAGAAGATTCCCCGCCATCATGATCTTCTTGCGCCCCCACCTGTCTGAAAGCGCACCGAACAGCACGAATGTCGGAGTGCCGATCAATACTGCAATCGCAACTATTGCGTACGCTCTAGTCGATGGGACCTTGAGGACCGTCTGGAGAAAGAAGAGCGCGTAGAAGTGGGATGTGTAATATGTCACGGCCTGCCCGGCTGTAACTCCGAATAGAACCTTGAGCGCAACCTTCCACTTGGGCCACGTATTGAAGCTCTCGCGTATTGGCGCTCTCGAGGATTCACCTTTGGATTTGAGGCGCGCAAAAAGCGGTGACTCACCGAGCTGCAATCGTATATAGAAAGACACTGCGACAAGCAGCACCGACAGCAGGAACGGGATTCTCCAGCCCCACGCTGCAAACTGTTCCTGTCCGAGTACACGCGACGTCACAAGGATCACAATCAGCGACGTGAAGAGCCCAAGAGTCGCAGTGGTCTGGATGAAGCTCGTGTAGAATCCTCGTCGTGAATCAGGCACATGTTCCGCTACATAAACTGCGGCCCCGCCGTATTCTCCACCGAGTGCAAGTCCCTGCAGCATCCTGAGAAGAACCAGGATTATCGGCGCCGCAATTCCAATCCTGTCGTAACCGGGCAGCAGCCCTATCGCGGCTGTCGATCCGCCCATTACGAGAAGAGTGGTTAGAAATGCGAACTTTCTCCCTACAAGGTCGCCGAGGCGCCCAAAGAACAAAGCGCCAAGCGGGCGTACTGCAAAGCCGACCGCAAAAGTTGCGAGCGTCTTGAGAAATGCGGCCGTCGCGCTGCCCGCCGGGTAAAACTGCGTCGAGAGAATCGTCGCGAGACTTCCGAAAATAAAGAAGTCGTACCACTCGATCATCGTCCCGGCGGTCGATGCCGCAATGACTCGCCAGATTCCCTTCGGCGCTTTTGCGTGTTCCGTGGACGTTTCCATGGCGCTTATCTTGGTGATGGCGGACGTCCGGGACAACCACGCACCTCATGACGCGATCGATAGATCTCAACGCAGATATCGGTGAACACGACGGAAAGGACTATTCGCGCGATACCGCGATCCTCGGCGTTGTGTCGTCAGCCAACATCGCATGCGGCAAGCATGCGGGCTCGCTCGAGGTGATGCGGCGGACTGTTGCGCTTGCATACGAACGTGGCGTTACGATTGGAGCTCATCCCGGATATCCGGATCGTGAAGGCTTCGGCCGCCGCGAGCTCGATCTCCCTCTCGATGAGATCATAGACTCGTTTCAGCGTCAGATCGAAAACATGCACGCATGCTGCGATGCCGAGGGAGCGCGCCTGCGTTACGTGAAGCCGCATGGCGCCTTGTACAATCGCGCTGCCAAGGAGGAGAAGCTTGCGTCAGGTCTCGCATCGTGCGTGTGGACGCTGGACAATTCACTTGTCGTGCTTGCACTCGCAGGTGGAATGCTCGAGCGCGCATCAGGCGAACGAGGTTTGCGCACGGCAGGCGAAGCCTTCATCGATCGAGGTTACATGCCCGACGGTACGCTTGTCCCCCGCGATCGACCTGGAGCGCTCGTGACCGACGATAAAACCGCAGCGGAGCGCGCCGTTGAAATCGCAAACGGAACTGTGCGCGATATAAATGGAAGCGTTATCACGCTGAGTGCTAAGTCCCTGTGCGTTCACGGAGACAGCGATCACGCGCTCGAGACGGTAAAGAGTGCTCGCGCGGCGCTCGAAGCGAGTGGCTTCACGATCGAGTCGTTCGCATGACCGAGCCGACTGTCTCACCGCTCGGCGACAGCGCAATTACGCTCACATTCGGCGAAGGAATCAGTGCGGACCTCAACGATCGGGTAGTTGCGGAAGCGAAGCGGATAACTGCCGCGAGAATTCATGGAGTACGCGACGTTGTTCCGTCATACGCGTCGCTCACTGTTCACTACGATCCACTCCGCATCACGTACGCGGATCTTCGCGCGCAGCTATCCGCAGTTCCGATGAGTGCGACACAACGTGAGACACAGTCGAGATTGCATCTCATCACGGTCGACTACAACGGCGAAGATCTCGACGATGTCGCGCGGCGAACGAAACTGTCGTCCGACGACGTGATCAGCATTCACTCCTCTATTGAGTATCGCGTCTTCGTGATCGGGTTCGTCCCTGGCTTTGCGTATCTCGGTCCTCTCGACCAGCGACTCGTTCTTCCCCGCCGCGAGTCACCACGCAAGCGAGTTCCCGCCGGATCAGTTGCGATCGCCGAAGCGCAAACGGGTATCTATCCGGCCGAAACTCCGGGAGGATGGCACCTCATCGGAATCAGTGAGACGAATCTGTTCGATGCGCGCCGAGAACAGCCGTCTCTGTTTGCTGTCGGCGACACGGTGAGGTTCAAGCCGGCGTGATCACTATCAGGCGCGCGCCGGTCTACGCCACGATACAGGACATTGGAAGGCATGGCTTCCGCGCGAGCGGCGTACCTCGGGCTGGCGCAATGGATCAGCCTGCATACGAAACACTGAACGCACTGCTCGGCAATTCTGAACGCGCGGCAATGATCGAGTGCGCCCTCACTGGTGGCGAGATCGAGATCGGAGAACCCATTTTATTTGCGTTCGGCGGCGCCGACGCAACTGTCTCCATCAACGGGAGACTCGTCACACATTATCGCGTGCACGTGAGCAAGCCGGGCGATGTAATCGCCATCGACACGATTACATGCGGACGATTTCTCTATATCGCATTCGCCGGTGGAATCGAAGTGCCAGAAGTGATGGGAAGCTGCAGCACTTATGTGCCCGGCGGGTTTGGTGGATTCGAGGGGCGACGGCTGAAAAACGGAGACGTGCTCCAGGTTTCATCGGTATCGCGCACACGCCATCACATTGCGGGGACACTTCCCGAAAATCTCCAGCCAAAGCGCGACAATGGTACGATCCGGTTCATCCCACGCGGCTCAGCGGACGAGCTCACGCTCAGCGAATGGAAACTCTCGTCATCGTCGGATCGCACCGGTTATCGCCTTGCGGGACAGGGAGTAATCGGTGGAGCATCGATCACATCAGAGCCAGTATGTCCCGGTGTCATTCAGCTGCCGCCGGGCGGCGAGCCGATCATCCTCATGGCGGACGCTCCGACTGTTGGTGGGTATCGCATTCTCGGAACCGTCATCACAGCAGACCTCGGCAGACTTGCTCAGCTCGCGCCAGGAGATCCAGTCGTCCTGGAGAAGACAACTGTCGAAGTCGCGCAGCGTGAGATCGTCGCCGACGCCGGGAGAATCGAACAGGTAAAGGAGTGGACGCTGGGCTGATTACGGGGGCGACAGCTGAAGCATCACTGCCACAATGCCGTCGGCAATCCAGTCACGCACGCTTTCGGAGTAGTGAAGCTCGTCGTTTGCGAGATGCAGCGACGCGGACTTCCATGTGAGCCCATCGTCATTGGATACGAACGACGCGATATCGATCAAACGAACTCCCTTTGCCTGAGCAAGCGCACGAATCTTGGAGTTCAGATCCGGAATGCGCGCGCTCTCGCCCGCGCGTCGCGGAGGAAGCGTAGTCAGGAAGAGACGGTTCGGCGGAAGGCCGCGCGATATCCACTCGTCGACCATGATCTCGAGGTTGTTGCGAATCGTCGTCGTCGACACGCCGTCGAAAATGTCGTTCGTGCCCATCGAGATGTACGCGAAATCGGAGCTGCGCGGCTTGAATGCCTGCACCCGTGGGATTGAACCAGTAGGATAGAAGTCGTTGACTGGCTCGCCACCGTTCCATGGATACGCGTCGCCAAGAACTTCACCACGGAATCTCGTCACACCGCCGACTGCTTCGAGAGCATTCGGGGAAAGTACGATGCTGCGCCCCGTTCCCGTCGACGTGCCCGTGATTCCATGATTCACGGCGCGAATGGTCAGGCTGCTGTTCGCCTTCCACCTCGCTTCGATTTTCCCCGCGAGCTGCGTGGGATCATTCGGGGCGTTCGCGGATAGCTTCAGCGATGGATTCGCTCCGGAGACGTACGACGCAACTTTCGGCGATGTCGTCGTGCCGCTGAAGCCGAGATCGGTGTTGGAATCTCCGAACGTCACGATCTGAACCTGAGCAGTACCGAGCGCGACGAATATTACCGGATCACCGGAGAGTCCCGGCACGGATGCGAAGATCGAGTTGCCGCCGAGCCCCAGTACCCAGCTTCCGACAGTCGCAATTCCCTGCGCGTTGGTCACCGCATTCGCGCCAGTGAGCGATCCACCGCCGCTTCGAATGCTGAATGCCACACTCACTCCGCCGACACCAATGCCTTCGGCATCAGTCACCTTCACCGATGGTGCAATCGGAACTGCCTGACCGGCATTCACCGATTGGCCATCGCCAGCATTTATCGCAATGCGTGTTGGAGGTGGTGCGGCGGCGGTGGCAGTGAAGGTCACCGCCGGAATTCCGCCCGGAATACTCGCCTGCAGAGTGTTCGGCCCAAGCGCCGGACCGAGCGTCCACGACACTGTTGCGATTCCATCGGTGTTCGTGACCGATGTTGGACTACTGACGCTGCCGCCTCCGCTCGTAACTACGAACGTCACGGTCACACCCGGAACAGGAACACCCTGCGGATCAGTGACGATGAATGCGGGCGGAGTCGCAACTGCGAATCCGGGACGCGCTGTCTGGTTGTTCCCCGCAAATCCCGCAATCGCACTTGGCACAGGCGCAACGGCGGTTGCAGTGAAAGTCACCGGACTTCCA
>DASUXX010000269.1:0-2250 GCA_036377755.1 Gemmatimonadaceae bacterium | reverse complement strand
TACCAACGCTCGTTTCCCTGTAAAGTCCGGCCGAATGTAGCAGCCGAATAGCGTATTGACCTGCTTCGGGAGCGAGAGATAGCTGATTCAAGGCGGGCTTTAGTGCGGTCATCATCACTGCCTTTACACCAAAAGCCTCGACCCAGTTTTTGGTCGACGTCTTGCGAAAGCGGAAATTCGGCACCCACGCTGACCCAACGCGATCTCGACGCAGCGCCCGCGGTGCCAGGCTGCACTCAGATTCGACGACGACTAGCTGTTCTTCGGTTCTCCGTATCCCTTGACGTCACTCAGGCTCGACGGACCCTGCCCCTTCCGCTCGATGACGCTGAACGTTCCATCAGTCTCAATGACCACGGCCTCGACGTCCTCCATGGAGCGCAACCCGAACTCACGAACCGCCGATCGGATCTCCTCCTTCGTTACTCGCTGCTGCTTCATTGTGTGATCGAGAAAGTTTCCATGAACGAAGATCAGAACTGGCTCGCCGTTGATGAACGCTTCGAGCCCCGTCGATTTCGTAATTATCCACGATAGAAAAACCTGCACCAGGATCAATGCTGCGAGCGCTGACATCCCCTCGGCAAGCGAGACATCGTGGGAAAGGATAGTAGCTGCCAATGTCGATCCCAGGGCGACGACGAAAACAAAGTCGAACACGTTCATCTTCGTGAGCGTTCGCTTGCCGGACAGACGAAGCATGATGAGCAGTATCAGGTAGCCACAGGCGGCAAGCACTGCTGCTCTCACAAGAAGCGACCAGTCGTTCAGAAAATCCGATGCAGACACTGGCTTATCAGCGACTGTGCCTGTACATCATCTCGAGCAATTCGTCGTACATCGATTCCGCGTCTGCCTCACTCGATCGGATTGCGGATGAAGCACAGTGCTTGAGATGATTTCTCATCAGCTCCTTCCCAACTGATCGCAAGGCCTCGTGCACTGACGAGATCTGCGTAAGGATATCTGCGCAATACCGGTCTTCCTCGACCATCTTCTGCAGCCCACGCACCTGACCCTCGATGCGGCGAAGACGCTTGAGATTTCTGTCCTTGATATCCGCATCGACATGAACCGCTTTGCGTCCACCGCCCTCGTAATCATGCACGGCACAGCCGCACGTAGCGGCGGGGTCGAGAATTGCTGTTGAATCGCTTTTCCTTGTTGCCATCATGTACCTCGACAATTTTCACGTTGAATCGACTGGTCAGGCAATGCGCGCAGCACGAAGGCGAAGACTGTTCGCAACCACACTCACCGAGCTGAATGCCATCGCGGCACTCGCGAGAATGGGACTCAGCAGCAGCCCGAACGCGGGATAAAGAACGCCCGCCGCGATCGGAATGCCGATCACGTTATAGATGAATGCCCAGAACAGGTTCTGCTTCATCGTGCGCATCGTCCGACGCGAAAGCTTCACTGCATTCGCGGCGGCGCGAAGATCACCGCGCATGAGCACGATATCGCCTGCTTCGACTGCGATGTCTGTTCCTGTTCCAATTGCCATCCCAATATCAGCCTTTGCAAGCGCAGGGGCGTCATTGATACCATCACCAACCATCGCGACGACATTACCCTGCGATTGAATCCGCTCGATCTCGGCCACCTTTCCGTCAGGCAGAACCTCCGCAACCACGCGATCGATTCCCGCCTCTCGCGCAATTGCATCCGCTGTCTTCTGATTGTCACCAGTGAGCATGATGACATCGAGCCCCAGATCGTGGAACCGCCGGATTGCCTCACGTGACGTTTGCTTGATCGGATCGGCAACAGCGAGAGCACCGGCCAGCTCGCCGTCGATCGCAACGTACATCGGTGTCTTTCCCTGACTCGCTAGCTGTTCGACTCCGGAAGCGAGCGGCGAGATGTCGATCGCCCAGTCAGACATCAGCGCAGCATTCCCGACAGCGACGCCTGAGCCATCAACCGTCGCAGTTGCACCACGTCCCGTCACCGATTGAAATGCCTCAGCAGGCGCGAGAGCGAGATTCTGTTCCTTCGCATAACGCACGACTGCGTCTGCGATGGGATGCTCGCTCATTGCCTCGAGCGAAGCGACAAGCTTCAACACATCGTCAGGTTTTCTTTTCGACTGCGGATCGAGCACGATGTCCGTTACGGTCGGTTTGCCCTCTGTGACGGTTCCCGTCTTGTCGAGCACGATTGTGCGTAAATCACCTGCGCGCTGAAGAGCTTCACCACCCTTTATCAGCACCCCGAGCTCGGCACCTTTCCCTGTTGCAACCATTA
>DASUXX010000268.1:0-26584 GCA_036377755.1 Gemmatimonadaceae bacterium | reverse complement strand
GAGAACGCGATGCAGGGTGGCAAGAGTTTCGTCCGCGCTCGACGTCGGCACAATTCTGCAGTTGACATTTGCCGTCGCCGTTTGAGGCAATGCATTCTCCGCATGACCACCGTTGAGAAGCGTGGCGACACATGACGTCCTGAGCTGCGTTGCAAACGCAGGAACTGTCGACAGACGCTCTGCCGCGACGGAATCCAGCGGATTTGCGGCGATAGCGCGCATCGCCGGCGCCATATCGGTCTGATCCACCTTTGCAGCTGCCTCGAAATAACTTCTCGTGACCGGATTTACGGCAACCGGAAATCTGAAATTCGAGAGCCGCACCAGCGCCGCGGCGAGCGAATAGATCGCATTATCCGGTCTGGGCACACTTGAATGCCCGCCCGCATTCCGAACGGTCAGTATGTAGTTCTCGGGAACCTTCTCCGCTGCCTGTATCGACAGGGAACGGGGCTTGACATTCATTCCCTCGCCGGTGAGTACTCCGCCGCCGCCCTCATTGATCGCGTATGCCGCGTCGATGAGATCCTTGTGTTCTGCAATGAGAAGCTCGACACCATTGAATCGCCCGCTTTCCTCGCCAGAGGTGAGAGCAAGTATCAGGTCACGATCCGGCTTCCATCCTTCTTTCTTGTACGTGAGAAGATTCGCGATGAATATCGCAGCCATCGCCTTGTCATCCGACGTTCCCCGGCCATAGAAGAATCCGTTTTCCTCTACCAGTGTGAACGGATCGCGCGGCCAGTCGGACGCAAGGGCAGTCACCACGTCGAGATGCGCGAGAAGAAGCAGCGGCTTCTTCGCGCCGGTCCCGCGGTAGCGCACGACGAGATTGCCTTTCGTGCTGTCGGCCGGGTGCAGAATTACATGTACATCAGCGCGGGAAAAACCGGCATCGAGAAATCGTTTCTCCAATACGCGCACCGCTTGCGTAACTGACCCGCTGCCATCGGCGGTATTTATCTCGACGATCTCTTCATAGATCTGCCGCGCAAGCTTCTCGTGATCGGTGACTGCAGCGCGAGGTGCCTGGGCACTCGCGGCTGCAGCGCAAATCATCGTTGACGCGATTACGACTTTCAACTTCATCGAGCTTTGATCCTCATTGGCACGACAGTTTTTCCCCAGTGCATGTTGAGCGTTGCTGAATCTGCATCTACCATCGGGAAATAGAAGCCGAGCGTTTCCATGTGATCCGCGCTGTGTGATTGGGCCTTGATGCGCAGAACTTCGTCAGATTTTTCCGGAAGCTTCAGGTGGAATACCGGCTGCGCAGAGCTGAAGACGACTGTCCACTCAGAGCTGTCAGGAATCATCCACAACGCATAGCGGCCCGCCTTCAATCTCGATCCATTGACCTCGAGATCACTCGAGCTGATGAACAGCGCCGCGCTGTCCGCGCTCGGCGTCCATATGCGCCCGAATGGAACCAGATGCCCGAACAGCTCACGGCCCCGCGCAACCGGGCGCCTGTAGATGATCTCAATTCGCGCTGAGCCAATCGCCTGCGTCACCGTCCCGAGCTGGCTCCTGCGGGCTGCCTGTGCATCGAGACAGGATGCCGTGAGAAGCACCATCGCCGCGCTATATGCAAGCTTTCTCATTGTGGCTAAGATACCTCGGCTCACGACTACTCGCAGCGAACGACTCAAGGGTTTCGACATGAAAAAAAGCAGGATTATTCTAGCGGCTCTCAGCCTTGCGGCGTGTGCGCCGCCGAAACCGGCAACGCCACCCGCACCGCAGACTCCCCCGTATGAGCTGAGCGTACTCCCGCTTCCTCAAACCGTCGAGCTCGATGAGTCGTCGCGATTCCGCCCGGATTCGCTAACCACTGTTTCTATTGACGCTGCCGTTGACTCGACGCTTGGACTTTACGTCCAATCGCTGCTCGCACCGATTATACGAACGGGACCCGCTCGACTTGCTGCAGGCTCTCAACCCCCGGCGAACTCGATTTATCTCAAGCTCGATCCGACAATCGTCGGAGACGAATCGTACGATTTGCTTACGACTCCATCATCGGTAACGATCAAAGCGCGAAGCAATGCCGGCCTGTTCTATGGTATTCAGACTCTTCGCCAGCTTTTTCCATCTTCAATAGAACATCCTGCAGCCGTTGGGCGAAGACTCTGGATTCCAACAGGCCACATTGCCGATTCGCCACGATTCGAATGGCGTGGAATGATGCTCGATGTATCGCGCCATTTTCTCGAGCCTGACGATGTAAAGCGATTCATCGACCATCTCGCACTTTATAAAATCAATCGTCTTCACCTGCACCTCGCAGATGATCAGGGATGGAGAATCGAGATCAAGTCGCGGCCAAGTCTTACGGCAATTGGCGGAAGCACGCAGGTGGGTGGAGGAAAGGGCGGCTTCTATACCCAGGATGAATACCGCGATCTCGTAGCATACGCTGCTGCGCGATACATAACGATCGTTCCCGAGATCGACATGCCCGGCCACACCAACGCCGCGCTTGCATCGATACCGGAGCTCAACTGCGACGGTGTTTCACCACCGTTGTATACAGGAATACGAGTTGGATTCAGCGCGCTTTGCGTCGACAGCGCCCGAATTTATCCCGTGCTCGAGGACATCGTGCGCGAGATATCGGCGATGACGCCTGGTCCATACTTCCATATCGGCGGCGACGAAGTCACCAAGCTCACGCATCCTCAATACCTCGGCTTCATCGAGAAGATGCAGTCGATCGTCAACGCGAATGGAAAGCGAATGATCGGCTGGGGCGAGATTGCGCCCGCTCAGCTGTCTCCTCAGACAATCGTGCAGAACTGGAAGAAGGACTCGTCGTTCGTGCACGCAGCACGCGGGGGCAAAGTAATAGTCTCGGCGAGCAGCAAGCTCTATCTCGACATGCAGTACGACACGACTACTGCACTCGGTCTCCACTGGGCTGGATACAATACGACGCGCACTGCATACGACTGGGAGCCGGCGACATTCATTCCTGGAGTTCAGGAAGCATCGATAATCGGTGTCGAAGCTCCGCTGTGGGCGGAGACTGTAATTAAAGTCGAAGACTATGAGTATCTCGCCTTTCCGCGAATCATCGCTGCTGCAGAGCTGGGGTGGACGCGTCACCGCGACTGGGAGGGGTTCAACCGGAGGCTTCAGCTTCACGATGAGAGACTGAAGGCACTTGGCATTAACGCCGGGCGTTAGGCGACTGTTACACGGGGCTCTGGAACACCGATAAAATCAGGGGTACGACGGGTTACAGACCATGGGGTCTGTTGAACAATAAATCCTTGGAGTAACCCGTATGAAATTCTTCACGTCACAAGTCGCAGCGCGCGTTGCAGCAGGCGCGCTCATGTCGCTCGCACTCGCTGTTACATCGTCTGCTGCGAGCGCGCAGTACGGAAGAAATCGCGATTCACGCAATGAGATCCTGCAGTGGTCGGGATCGGTCGATCGCGAAATCCAGATCGAAGTCGACAATCGTCGCGCGCAGGTTTACGAAGTTGGCAGCAACGAGCGCGCTCGCCGCCGTGTGAACATGAATGGCTCGATTCCCAACCGGCCTGGCAGGCTGTATGTGCAGGTCCTGCAGGGACGCGGACATGTCGATGTGATCGAGCAACCCAGTGCACGAAACGGATATCGCGCCACGATCAGGTTGCGTGATCCGCAGGGCGGCGCATCGCGTTATCGCATAGCTGCATACTGGGAAGGTGAGCGCCGCAATAACGGACGTCGTAACTAATTCGTAAGAACGCCCGTTTGCTGTAATTCTGGTTTCCAAACACTGATTTGCGGCGTCATTGGTCGAGGGCACTCGAACACCGGGTGCCCCGACCAATTCGAGGAGAGTGCCATGAAGAAGGTAGTGCTCCTTTCCGCCGCAACGATTCTGCTCGGATCATGCCGCGAATCGACGTCCATCGTCGCGTCGAAGGACATGCATGCGCGTCGCGATGTCAGCGTTGACGAGATTGTCGCAACATCTGCGGTGCGCGGCGTCGTGTTGCCCGCGGCATATCAGTCGATCATGGGCGAGATCAACAACAGCTGGCCGCACGCCAACGCCAACATGCGGTACCAGCAGGTATTCCTCGGCTCAGAGCTCGGGGATGCGGACCGTATCTCGGGATTGTGCCTTCGCCACGATGAATTATTTGGTGGCCGGGAGGTTACAGCTCAGCTTGCAGTGAAGCTCGGACCGACTGCGCTCGACAATACGAATCTCGGGTTGACCTTCGACGACAATTATTCGGCGCCTCCAACCGAGGTGTTCACAGGGGCTATCACGATCCCGGCAACAGCTGGAGCCGGTGATGTCGGTATGTTCGACTTCTGCATCGACTTTACGACGCAATACATCCACCAGCCCGGTGCGAATTTGATAGTCGAGATGATCAACACCACGCCGACGATACGGTCACACCCCAAGGACGCGTGCAGCAGTGGCCCGGGATGCACAACGCGCAGAGTGGTTGCGTTCTCGTCGAGCGCGGCCTCGGCGACACTCACGGATGATACCGGACTCATCATGGCATTCATCACTCCCGATCCTGCGGGCAAAGTGGATTGCAAGGATGGAAACTGGGAGGAGTTCGGCTTCGTGAATCAGGGGCAGTGTATTCGATTCGTGAACACGAACAAGGACAGCAGGGAGTAAGAGCTACCGCGCCTTCCAATCGGAAAGGGACCACCACCACGCGTCAGGCCTGTACGGGCGCGTGGTGATTCGCTTGTTGATTCCAAGCACAAGACGGGGCTCGTAAAGCCAGATTGCCGCGGCGTCATCGATTGCTACCTGGTATGCTTTCGCATAATAGGCATTCGCCCTGTGTTCGCTCGGAGCATTGACTGCGCTGTCGACGTACGCATCGAAAACTGCGCTGGAATACGATCCAAAGTTCTGTGGCGCGGAGCTCGTCCAGAGCAGTCGAATCTGGGCGGGACTCGTTCCCAGATGCCAGCTCGCGAGCGCCGCGTCGAAGTCACGCGCAAAGAAGCGAGAGTTGAATGTTCCGAACTCCATGGCGTCCGGATCCATCGCGATACCAGCTTTGCGAAGCTGCTCCTGCATCAGTGTCGCCATACGCACGCGAGCCGAGCTGGTCGATGGCAGAATTGCCTTGAAGCGAAGCTCACGTCCATTGCGCTTCCTTATTCCTGTCTTCGGATCAGCGTGCCATCCGAGCGAATCGAGAATCGCACCGGCACGAGCAGGATCATACGGAATCTGCTCGAGACTGCTTTTGCCCGATAGAAAATAGGACACAGTCGGTCCGATGCCTGAAATAGCGAGTGAATCAAAGACGTTCTTCACCATTGCATCGCGCTCGACGGTCATGCTGATCGCGCGCCTCACCTCTCGCGAGTTGAGCGGCGGCCGCTTTGTATTGAACGCCATGAAAGCGTAATCGGATCCAGGCGACATGATCACACGCACGTCGCTGTGATCTGTTGTGTCGCTTAGATGCGAGGGTCGCAACGCGTCGTAGATATCAACTTCGCCTGCGAAGAGAGCGCGCGCAGCCTGATCGGGATCTCCGAACACCCGCCATATCAACCGGCTGATGTTTGGCCGCCCTCGATAGTTCGCTGTATCTGCAGCCAGCTCGACAGACTCCGTTCCATTTGCGAGAACGAATCGATACCGGCCCGAGCCAACAGGATCGATCGATGCAACCGCATCAGTCAATGAATCAGTCGGATACCTGCCGTAAATATGACGCGGGAGGATCTGCATCTGGCTGGTAGCATCGTAGAACTGGAGCGGATATCGCTTGCTGAACCAGAACACAGCGGTGAGGCTGTCGCGCGCTGTAACGGAGTCGATGCTTGCAAGCTCGGATGCGAGCGATGAAAACGATGTGTCGCTGTAAATCGAGAACGAGTATCGCACGTCCTCCGATCGAACCGGTTTGCCATCATGCCACCGCGCAGCAGGATCGATCTGCACTGCAAGCGACATCGAGTCGGCTGACCACTGCCACGACTTCGCGAGGCGTGGTGCGAATGTTCGATCGTCAGTTGTGTTCAGCGACAGACCGACTTCGGTGAGATAGTCGTAAACGAGCTCAGTGATCTGCCGTCCCGCAGTACTGCTCACATTGGGAGGAAACAGCGAGCCATAGCTGCCTGTTGCAGCAATCACGACAGTTCCGCCAGCGTTGTTTCGCGTGGCGGATTTGTCGGCGCACGCCATCATCGCAACAATCGCGAGGGCGATCAGTGAGCGCGATATCATGCTTTCCAGTAAGGACAGCATAATATCGACAATTTTGCGCAGGATGTTAGCTGGTACTACCTCTCAGCAGCCCGCGGCGCACCCTGAGCTTGCCTGTTTCGGCTTCGATCAGTCCGTTGCGTTCGTCTTCTACGTCAGTTGCCTGCGTATAAACATCCCCCGCAAATCCGTGACTGCGAAGCTCCATTTTGAATGAGGAAATCAGCTCGGCGCGCTTGTCGCTGTCCCTTGGTCCGCCGTAATCGGTGAAACCAAATCCTCCCCATTCACTTATCACGACAGGCACCTGCCCTCTCAGGAAGAATGGATCGCCAACGACAAGGGGCTCAACGGCGATCCCTTCTGTTTGGCCTTCCGCAAGTTTTCCAAGCAGCTCTTTCCATCGCTCGATGTCAGGAGTGTACAGATGTGCGGTGAGAAGATCCGACTTGAGGCGGCCTTCCCATGAGATGTGATGCCAGCCGTCGTTGTCCACTACGAGAAACTGTGGATAGTCGACCTTGAGGAAATGATACGTGTCGACGATGTAACGTCGGGTCTCCGGATTCGTTGCAACATCCTGCGCGCCCCAGTCTTCGTTGTAGAGGCTCCATATACATACGGACGGATGAGTCTCTATCAATGCGAGCATGCGCATGAGCTCATCGTGATGATTTGCACGACTCTTCTGCGTGGAGCTGTGCGGACTCGGCACCTCGACCCAGATCAGCATTCCGATCTCATCGGCGAGCCTGTAGATACGTGGATCGATGCCCGCGATGTGAACTCGCACGAGATTGCAGCCGAGTTTTTTCATCGCGATCATGTGGCGTCGCATCTGTTCGTAGGATGCGGACGCTGGCTGATAGAGAACGCCGTCGAGGTAGATCGATTCGTTATTGAGGTAGATGCGGGATCCGCGCGCTTCGATTTTTCTGAGGCCAAAGTGCGTCTGCACCTGTGCCGACTGTCCCGACGAGTCGATCAGCTCGGCGAGCAGCAGATAAAGATTCGGCTCGGCAGGCGACCACAGTTTTGCCCCCGGCGCCTCCATCGGGACGCGCTGGTGTTTCTGACCGGCTTCGAGCTTCAGTGGAAACTCTGCCGACGCAATCGCGTTGAGGCGCTCGATGTCATCGCGCTCGTATACGCTGAGCTTGAGTGTGTATTCTCCCGGATCATGAACGCGCGTAGTGACATTGAAGCCGACGAACCTGTCTTCGACAGTTGCGATCGCGCCGATGCGTGACCGCAGTCGGTTGCGCTCTACGACTTCCAGCCAGATGCTGCGGACTGCTCCTGTATAAGTCTGATACCAGATGCCGCCGCGTTTATAGATGTGCGATTCCTGCTTTCCACGCGGCAGGTCCGCATCGAACGAGTCGGCGATGCGGACAGTGATTCGGTTTACTTCTTTCAGGTGCTCTTCCGGCAGCTCGTATGAAAACGATGTGTATTCGCCGTAGTGCGCCTCGAGCCCATCGATTGTGAGAAGCTGGTGACCGTTAAGCCACACGCGCGTTTCGTATCCGCATGCACCGAACGTGATCTGGAACATCGACCTGTCGGTGAGGTCCGGCAGCTCAGGCAGCGTGAACTCGCGCTCGTACCATGCGACGACTTTGTCGGTCCACGTAGTGTCTGCCTGTTCCTTGCGGGCAGCAGCCATGTGTGCTTCGATCGATCCTGGCCACTTTGCGGTGTTCGGGTATTCATGCTGGAGATGCCAGCCGTCGCGAATGCCCTTGTCCTCGGGGTCTAGGTCGAATTTCCATTCGCCGTCGAGCAGCTCGTAGAAGTTGTGGCGGGTTACCGCGCGCGGGAGCGGATTGTATGCAATGGGCGCGAATGCGCGCCGCTCCTCGATGATCTGCGATGATGAAAGATTCGGTTCCACGCCGCCGGAGACTTGCAACTGATGGACCGCAAAGAGTTGTTCGCCGCGCGTCCGTCGCGTGTACGATGTCGCCCGATCAGGTTGCGTGCAGAGACGTAAACCTTTGAGGAGTGATGAGGATGAAGCTGAAGTACGTTCTTGCCTGTGGACTTCTCGTGGCATGCGATGGTGCTACCGGTCCAGGCACTACCGGCAACGTGTCGATTCGATTTGGCGCGGCGACGAACGCGTCAGCCCGGTCGGCACTGCAGGTTTCGAATATTGCCGGCACCCGCTCCGATGAGCTCACCATCACCGGCACGAATGGAACTCTCGTGATTCAGGATGTGCGGTTCATTGTCGAGGAAATGAAGCTGCGCGGGTCTGACAATCTTGCAGGCTGTGGTGATGACGACGACGATCGCGGTGGTGATGACAATCTCATTGTGAGCGCTGATCGCGGCAGGGATCACGACGAAGATGATGGCAACGATGATGATGACGAGTGCGAGTTCGAGGGCGGACCGTTCATTGTCGATCTTCCGCTCGATGGCGCTGCAACAATTGCGACTGAAGATGTCCCAGCCGGAACGTACGATTCGTTCCGTTTCAAGATCGACGATCTGGAGAGCGACGATGATGACGAGGATGATGATCGCGCGCGGTCGCCCGAGTTATTGAATCAGATGCGCGTTGCGTATCCGAACTTTCCGAGTCGGGCGAGTCTTGTGGTGAAAGGGACGAAGGATGGTCAGCCGTTTACGGTTTATTTCCGATCGAAGATCAGGATCACTCAGCCGATCTCACCGCCGCTCACTATTCCTGGCGACCAGGAACTGACGGTAACGATCGATCCGACGGCGTGGTTAAAGCTTGGCGCACAGGTTCTGGATCTTGCGGCATTAAATGGGCAGCTCATCGAGCTTGGCGATCATTTCTCGAGCGGAGTCTCGGGTACGAGACACGGAAGACATTAGGAGTGTGCACCTAAGCCGCGAAAGTCATGAGCCGAGGTCTGCCTCAAAACCGGCTTTCGCGGCAATGGCGCGCTCGTAGACAAGAGATGAGGCGGCAACATCTTCGATTGCCGTACCAGTGCTGTCGAAGAGAGTTATTTCGGTATCGGAAGTTCGCCCGGGTTTGCGACCCGTAACAACGTCTGCAAGCTCGGCATGCACCATATCACGCGACATGACGCCCTCGTTGATGGCGTGATGCAGATCTCCAATCGCAGCGCATTGATCGAGCACATCGGCGACGACTTTGCTCGATGCCATCAGCCGTCCGCCGATTTCGCGCTTCGTATCACTGTCAGCACCTACCGCGGCGATGAACGTTCCAGGTGCGACGTCGACTTCGTCGAGCAGAACCCTCGATGACGGTGTACATGTGACTACAACGTCGGACATGCGAACAGCTTCGCGATAGCCATCCACGGGCACAATATCCCAATCACCCTGATCACGCATCGTCGATGGAAAAGAGAGTGCCTTACTGTGATCACCGTCGGCGACGTATGCGCGATTGATGTTCAGGATACGTGACATCGCAAGCAGGTGCTGTCTACCCTGATTTCCAGCTCCGATGATTGTCATCGTATGCGAATCAGGCCGCGCTAAATATTTCGCCGCAAGGGCACTCGCTGCCGCGGTGCGCATTGCCGTGATCTCCATTGAATCGAGCAAGGCAAGCAGGCGCCCATCCTCAGCGTTGTAGAGACAGATCACTCCCTGAATGGTTGGAAGACCGCGAAGCTTTGGATTGTCAGGGAAGTTTGCGTTGATTTTCGCTACGTAGTACGGACGGCCGGAGATTAGACCGGCGGTCTTTACGTGGAATCCGCCCCCGGGCACGTGAGTCCCGAGAACCGCCGCTGGAATTGTCCTGGCTACCTCAGCAGCGAACGCCTCCTTGAGTGCAGCTATGCACGTCTCGTAATCGAGAAGCTGATGCACATCGGTACGGGTCAGTATCAATGTCATTCACTGCTCGGATTAAAGAGGTCTGAACTTATCGCTCGACTATTACAAGGAAGCGCGAGTCCCGCCAGAACAGCTTCGGATCATGAATGACGAGCTTACCCTTGAGCCGACTTAACGGCATGTCTGCTGCACCACCGGGATTCTGAGTCGTGAGTACCCTGTAAGTCGCCGAGGATTTCGGCAAATCGATCACTGTATCTGCGCTCATTCTCAGCGGGGTGAACAGCTCTGACTTGAATGGAAGAACGGGAACGAGCGTCTCGCCTATGTTCAGAACACCGCCACGCTTGCGAACGATTCCGAGTTTACTCAGATCCTTAGAGCTGCCCACGGCGACGTAAACGCTTTCCTGCCGCTCGATATTTTCGTTCAAGGCTGTCTGAAGCGTCGCCGCGTGACTCTCGTTCGCGATGCTCACTCGCGAAAGCGAATCGAACGACGCCGCCATCCGCTGGATCTCAACTCGCTGGCGATCGCTCATCTCCGTCAGCTGCGTGACAGTGGCCTTCAACGCCGCAATATCTGCCAGTCTCGACTGGTTGACGGCACCCGATTTTCGCGCCTCGGTTTCCAAGTGCTCGATTCGCGTTGCCATGGAATCCAGCGAGTGACGCAACGCGCGTGCTCTCCGAAGCAGATCGCGGCGTCGCTCTCTATCGTCCACCAGGCCCTCCCGGCCCTCCGGGTCGCTCGACGTGCGCAACACGCTGTCGAGCTCATTCACCATGCCGGCATATTCCGCGACGGCGACGCCGAGATTGTCCTTGTCCCTTATCAATCCGAGTCGCTCGGCTGAATCCTGCTGCTGCTTCTCGAGCACCTTGCTCTTGCTATCGCCCGAACAGCCGAATGAAACTGCCAGAGTAATTGCAGCCGCTATGGTGATTGATCGCAACGGTTCGCCTCCGATCATCTCGAGATGATGTATCCAGAAACCCGACAGTGCGGGCACAACGATAGTGACTGACGGGGGCGGAAGCCATACCGCACAATCATTACATGGTATTGGACATCTTCCTTTGTGCCGACGTAATCACTATAGTAATAGTCCTAACATCTGATTCGTGGCGATTTAGAGCAACTTGCGGCCACGTTAAACATTCCGCTAAAGCGCTGCCGGCCCGGCGCCCATGCGCGGGGCCTTTTTCGTACAGGTAAGCTTCAGAATGACCCGTAATAAATCCGATTCACCATACCTCAGAGCTCTCGACGAACGCGTCCTTGTATATGACGGCGCAATGGGAACGAGCATTCAGCGATTCAACCTCACGCCCGAAGATTTCGGCGGGAAATCGCTCGAAGGATGCAACGACCACCTCGTCATCACGCGACCGGATGTAATCCAATCGATCCACGAGTCCTTCCTCGCAGTTGGGTGCGATGTCGTCGAGACCTGCACATTCCAGTCGACCCCCCGCCGCCTCGAGGAATGGGGGCTGGGCGACAAAGTCCGTGAGATCAACATTGCGGCCGCGCGTGTTGCACGCGCAGCGGCCGATAAATACAGCACACCGGATAAACCGCGATTCGTTGCGGCATCGATGGGCCCGACCGGAATGCTTCCGTCGAGCTCGGATCCGACTCTGTCGAACATCACGTTCGAGGAACTCGCAAAGAACTTCCACGATCAGGCCCAATACCTTATAGAAGGCGGCGTCGACGTCCTTCTCATCGAGACGTCGCAGGACATCCTCGAAGTAAAAGCGGCGGTCGCCGGAATCGAGCAGCTCTTCGCTGAGATCGGTCGGCGCATCCCGCTCCAGGCGCAGGTCACGCTCGACGTGAGCGGACGCATGCTGCTCGGCACCGACATCGCGAGCGCTATGACGACTCTCGAATCGCTCGGCGTCGATGTGATCGGACTGAATTGCTCCACAGGTCCGGAGCACATGAGAGAGCCGGTGCGGTATCTCTCCGAGAATGCAACGCTTCCCCTCTCCGTAATTCCGAACGCGGGGCTCCCGCTGAATACAGGAGTCGGCGAAGCGGTGTATCCGCTCGAGCCAGCTCCTATGGCTGAAGCGCTTGCCGAGTTCGTTAAGGACTTTGGCGTTCGCATCGTCGGTGGATGCTGCGGAACCACACCAGCGCATCTCGAGGCAGTTGTAAAAGCGGTCAACTACGAGGTACAGAGAAAGAGCCAGAGCACTCAGAGGAAAACCCCGCGCGTGAGCAGTGCAATGCGCGCGATCACTCTGCATCAGGACCCGCCGCCGCTTCTCGTTGGCGAGCGCGTCAACTCGCAGGGATCGAGAAAGGTCAAGCGGCTTCTTCTCTCCGACGACTACGAAGGGATTCTCGAAGTCGCACGCGATCAGGTGGATTCCGGCGCGCACGTGCTCGATGTCTGCGTTGCTCTGACTGAACGGGCCGACGAAGCCGAGCAGATGTCGAAGGTCGTGAAGCTGCTCTCGATGTCGGTTGAAACACCACTTGTAATCGACTCGACCGAAGCGAACGTCATCGAAAAGGCGCTCGAGCACATCCCCGGTCGCGGCATCGTCAACTCCATCAACATGGAGAACGGCCGCAAGCGCATCGACGCAGTCGTGCCTCTTGTAAAAAAGCACGGCGCCGCAGTCATCGCGCTCACGATCGACGAGATCGGCATGGCCAAAACCCGCGAGCGCAAGCTCGAGGTCGCGAAGAAGATCTATACTATAGTAGTAGACGAGTACGGGCTCGCCCCCGAAGACATCATCTACGACGCGCTCACCTTCACCCTTGCGACGGGTGATCCGGAGTGGATCGACTCCGGCAAGGAGACCATCGAGGGTATTCGCCTGATCAAGCGCGAGCTGCCCGGGGTCTCGACAATCCTCGGCGTTTCGAATGTCTCGTTCGGCCTCTCGGCTGAAGCGCGCGCTGTGCTGAATTCAGTATTCCTTCACCATTGCGTCGCTGCCGGACTCGACGCTGCGATCGTCAATCCAGCGCATATCACTCCATATGCCGAGATTCCTGAGGAAGAGCGGGAGCTCGCGAACGATCTCGTCTTCAACACGCGCCCCGATGCTTTGCAGCGCTTTATCGAGCACTACGTAAAAGCATCAACCGCCGAGCGCGCCGAGGGCACCGAGAAGGTCGATGCAACTGCGGGGATGTCAGCCGATGAGAAGATCCACTGGATGATTCTTCATCGGAAGAAAGAGAACATCGAAGATGTACTCGACACTGCGGGCGTTCGTGACAATCCAGTGAGAGTTCTGAACGACGTGCTGCTTCCTGCAATGAAGGAAGTCGGCGACAAGTTCGGCGCAGGCGAGCTCATCCTTCCCTTCGTGCTTCAATCGGCAGAAGTGATGAAGAAAGCCGTGAAGCATCTCGAGCAGTTCCTCGAGAAGGCCGAAGGCTATACAAAAGGCAAAGTCGTTCTCGCGACTGTGTACGGAGATGTGCACGACATCGGCAAGTCGCTCGTCAACACGATTCTCTCCAACAACGGCTACACTGTCTACGATCTTGGCAAACAGGTTCCGGTCAATACAATCCTCGAGAAAGCGACAGAGGTAGAGGCGGATGCGATCGGATTGTCTGCATTGCTTGTATCGACAAGCAAGCAGATGCCTCTTGCAGTGAAAGAGCTCGACAAGCGCGGAATGACGATCCCTGTGCTTATCGGCGGCGCTGCGATCAACCGGCGGTTTGGAAGAAGAGCTCTCTTTGTCGAAGAAGAGCGCGGGTATGACGCAGGCGTGTTCTACTGCAAGGATGCGTTCGAAGGGCTGGAGACGATGGACAAGCTCCAGGACACGAACATTCGAGAAGATTTCATCGCGAAGAATCTCGAAGCTGCGCGCGCAGACATCTTCCTCAAGACTCAGGTCGGGAAGGACGTAACAAGCGGTGATGAAGGCGGTCAACGCAGTGACGTCGCAACGAACAATCCTGTTCCGACGCCACCGTTCTGGGGAACGCGCGTACTGAGAGACGTTCCGATCGACGAGGTCTTCGACCTTCTCGACCTCGATGAGCTCTATCGGCTGCAATGGGGAGCGAGAGGTTCAGGCGAGCAGTACCAGAAAACGGTAAAGGAAGAATTCGAGCCCGCCCTCGAACGCTTGAAGAAAGACTCAAAAGAGAACGGGTGGATAAAGCCGCAGGCGGTGTACGGTTACTTCCCAGCTCAATCAGTCGGCAACGACGTGATCATCTACGATCCCGCTGCGTATTCGAGCGATGGCGGATCACTGAGAGAAATTGCACGCTTCCACTTCCCGAGAATGGTGGGTCGTGAGCGGCTGTGTCTCGCTGATTACATCAAGGCGAAGGATTCGGATCAGGTCGATGTAGTTCCGCTGCAGATCGTGACCGTTGGAGAAGAAGCCACGAAGCATTTCGAGAATCTTCAGTCGAATAACGAATACACTGAAGCGTTCTACTCTCACGGACTCAGCGTCGAATCAGCCGAGGCTGTCGCCGAATGGATGCACCGCCGAATCAAGAATGAGCTCGGCATTGAAGGCGCGCACAAGTTCGAAGGTGAGAAGACTACCGGCGGCAAGCGCTACTCATGGGGATATGGCGCCTGCCCCGATCTCGACGATCACGCTGTAGTATTCAAGCTCCTCCCGGCAAAGGAAGCGCTTGGCATGGACTACACTGAGTCGTTCCAGCTTCTCCCCGAGCAGTCGACAGCGGCGATCATTATTCACCATCCTGAGGCGAAGTACTATGCTGTCCGCGGGGCCGGCGCTTCGCTGGGCGAGGTAACAGAGAAAAAGCCAGAGGGCGCAGGGACGCAGAGCGACCAGCTCGCACTCGAGAGAGCGTCTAAGGGTGAGATATCGCTCGCAGAGGCGCGAAGCGACACATGAAGATCATCCCGACGGTTCCCGCACGCGAGAATGAGATCACTCGCGTCGAGGCATTCAGCGACGGGATGATCGCATTCGCAGCGACATTGCTCGTTGTGAGCATGGATCCGCCGCGCACGTTCGATGATCTCACCAGGACGCTCTATGGATTCATTCCGTTCGGGCTCAGCTTCATAGCGCTGTTCTACATCTGGGTCGTTCACACGATCCTGTTCCGCAGATATCCGCTGACCGACAAGGCATCGATCTTCATCAACGGCGTCCTTCTATTCACCGTTCTCTTCTACGTTCAGCCGCTTCGATTTCTTGCAAGCTCGTTCGTCTCGCTCTTCTCGCCGGAAGTCGGCGGCTCACGCGTGAATTCGTGGGAGCAGCTGCAGAGTCTCTTCATGATCTACAGCGCCGGCTGGGTCGTGATTTTCCTTCTCGTGGCGTGGCTCTACCAGCGCGCCCACGCAACACGTGAATCACTCGGCTTGACTCCTGTTGAAGCGTACGACGCCATCACTTACTCGCGGCATTACCTCGGCTTCGTTGCAGCGGGAGTGCTGTCTGTAATCGTCGCTTATGCGGGGATCGGTATCGGCTTCGGGCTGCCCGGACTCGTGTACTCGTCAATCGGCTTCTTTGTATGGTTGAACCTGAAAAATCGTGAGCCCGGACGAAAGAAAATTGCTGACAAAGTCGCTGAGCATCCGCAGCTCGCGTATACGGGCGCGATAAGAACCGACGAAATCCAGCACCTGATCAGATGACCGACCGCAAGCACCTGCTCGAACACCTGCTCGATCCCAATCAGGTCGTCGTATTCGATGGCGCGATGGGCACCATGCTCTACTCAAAGGGCGTGTTCATCAACCAGAACTACGACGAGCTCGACCTGCGCGCGCCGGATCTCGTGCGCGAAGTGCATCGCGCATATGTAGACGCAGGCGCTGAAGTGATCGAGACGAACACATTCGGCGCAAGCCGGACGAAGCTCACCGGCTACGGATTGGAGACGCAGGTTCACGCGATCAACAAGGCTGCTGCTCAGCTCGCGCGTGAAGAAGCGGGCGACAATGTGCTCGTCGCTGGCGCTGTTGGGCCACTTGGCATTCGCCTCGAGCCGTACGGGCCCACGTCACTCGACGAAGCACGTGAAGTTTTCGCTGAGCAGATGCAGGGTCTCAAGGATGGCGGAGCGGACTTCTTCATTCTCGAAACGTTCGCTGATCTTTCAGAAATCGAACAGGCAATTCGCGCCGCGCGCGAAGTAGATCCAAAGATGCCGATCGTCGCGCAGATGACAGTTGGTACCGATTGCCTCACACCTTACGGTGCATCAGCGGCGGATATCGCGAAGGCGCTCGACGCATTCGGCGCTGACATCATCGGACTCAATTGCTCCGTTGGCCCGCAGATCATTCTCGATGCAATCGAGAAGATGGCGAAAGTCACTCGCAGGAAGCTAAGTGCGCAGCCGAACGCCGGAATGCCGCGTGAAGTTCAGGGTCGCAGCATGTACATGGCGAGCCCGGAATACATGGCGACCTATGCTGCGCATCTCGTGCGCGCGGGCGCGAAAGTCGTCGGCGGTTGCTGCGGAACTACACCGGAGCACATTGCTGCAATCGTCGAGGGAATTCGTCCGCTCTCACCGCGACAGGCTCGTGTACCGCGACGTGCCGTCAATGGGAACGCGCACGATGCAGAGGTTCATCACGACAAGCCGGTCGAAACGATTCCATTTAGCGAGCGATCGCGATTTGCAGGAAAGCTGAGCCGCGGCGAATTCGTCACGTCTGTTGAAATCGTTCCGCCCCGCGGCGTCGACGCATCGAAGATGCTGCGCGACACGAAGGCTCTTAAGGACGCCGGCGTCGATGCGGTCAACGTTCCCGATGGACCGCGTGCGCAAAGCAGGATGGGTGCGATGCTCACAAGCCTGCTCATCGAGCAGCAGATCGGCATCGAGACTGTCACACATTACTGCTGCCGCGACCGCAACCTGCTCGGCATGCTCTCCGATCTGCTTGGTGCATCGGCGATCGGATTGCGCAACATGCTCATCATCACTGGCGATCCGCCAAAGATGGGTCCTTATCCAAATGCGACTGCGGTTTTCGATATCGATTCGATTGGATTGACGAATCTCGTCAACAACCTGAATCGTGGACTGGATCCGGGTGGAAACTCGATCGGAACACCGACTGCATTTGCAATCGGCGTTGGAGTGAATCCCGGAGCGATCGACATCGAGAATGAGCTGAGCCGGTTCGGATGGAAAGTTGACGCAGGTGCCGAGTATGCGATTACTCAGCCTGTGTTCGATGTGGAGCAGCTCGAGAATTTCCTCGCGAAGATCGATGGCAAGCGGATCCCTGTAATTGCAGGCATCTGGCCGCTTGTATCGCTGCGCAACGCTGAATTCCTCGCGAACGAAGTTCCTGGCGTGACAGTTCCTCCGCACATCATCGAGAGAATGCGCCGGGCGAACGACAAGTCAAAGGAACACGGCGTGAAGGAAGGAATCGCAATCGCCCGAGAGATGCTCGAGCGAGTGCGTCCTTCTGTTCAGGGTGTTCAGGTTTCTGCGCCGTTCGGCAAAGTCGAGCTTGCGCTGGAAGTCTTCAGGGAGACGCTGGTCCCCGCTTAGAGTTAAGGCGTTCCCCCCGTCGGCTTGAGCGGGGAAAGCGGCACCAATGCACACTCTGCACATGTTGGAATTCCGAATCGCACGCCTGTTGGCGTAATCTCTGCCGTACCTCCCATCGCCTTCGACAAATCAGACAGCGGCACGTAAGGCTGACCATCGATCATTCGTACACTCGTTGACAGTACGCCGCCGGTTTTTACCGTGATCGGCAGTGCGAGTGGATTTACGAGAAAGTTGTCGAGACTATCCGCCGAGATTGTTCCACCGGGCTTCACCGTGATTGGAAGCAGCGTTCCGCCGCTGCCTGGTTTGACCGTGATCGGCAGAGATACTGGATTGCTGAAGAAATTGTCGAGACTGTCGGCGGCTGGACCTATCGAGAGTGTCGATCCTTCTACCTTCACCACTGTGCCACCAGGCGGACGAATCGCTTCCGCAATGTCATCGACCGACACATAAACATCACCGGGCGTGATCGGCGTCGACTTTGAGACAACGCGAATATCGGCGTCGGCTACCTGCATTCCATTGATGCTCAACGGATCTGATCGCGTTGTGGTCGGCCCCGTAAGCACAGGAGTTCCACTCGTCTCGGCGACGGTCGGAGAGAGAGAGCCAAGCGCACCAGTTCCAAGTAATCGATAGCCCCGCATCAACGTTGTTGTTGCAAGCTTGCTGTTGGTTTCGGGCGCGTTTTCAGCGTCGATTACGACGACAGGAAAGTGCTGGCGCATCCCCTCGACATTTGCAGTGATGATCGTCGAGCCTGTGCCGACCGGTTCGAGAAACACGGAATGTCCGTCGATGTTCTTTACTCTCAACACGCCTTCGTTGGAGCTCGACCACAGCATCGGGAACTCTGATGGCCCGACAGTATTGTCGAGGCTGTCGGCAACTCGCGCGACTATCTGGAATTCACCCCACTTCTTCAACACTACGAGATTGCCCTGAACGATGGGGAAATATCCGGGCGGACTCATCACCATCGAGACCGGATAGAACACGTATGCAGAGTGCCCCTTCTCGCGAACTGGGGAGTACCTCGCCGGCGCTCTCACCGGTGACGTTATCGCCGCGTTGCCGACAACGACTGGAACTGTCCGTGCAAGACGCGCGCTGCACGCAGGTGTGACGGTGATCTCGGTAATTCCTTCAGCAGCGGGAACCACCCATGCACTTTGTCCGTCCTGTCTCACTATGCGTAGAACGGATGCGTTGCCACTTGCGAAGGCAGACTTGCATGACGTGACCTGCGTGTCACCGTTGTAAAGTTTCGCCTGCACCTGCAGCTCTTCACTCGTTACTGGCGACCTGAATGCGCCTGTGCGACCCATGTCGCGCGGCATTACGACCTCGATGCTCGATACCTGTGCTGATGCGATGCCGAGAGGAGCGGCTACGAGCGCAACGGAAAACAATTTTCGCACGTGGGGCACTGGAGAGTCTCCTTCTCAAAAGACGGTGATGACCAAACTCCAGTTTATTCATGCGAAAAAATCAGTTTATCGGCAAGTGCGGGGTCGCCGGCCTGTCAATGAAGGCGCCTAAGCTCGAACCTGACTGTCGGCGGACCAGGTTCTCCGGGTGGTCGGATAAGTCGCACGCCCCCAAAGCGCATCGTTCCTTTCAGTACTTCAGCATCCAGACGACCTTCGTGGATGAGCATCCCGCGCGGCCGCATACCGTTCATGAATCCAAAGTCGAGCCCGTTCGGAACGAGCTTGAGATAGGTGAGCTTCTGAACCAGCTCCACGCCCTTCTCCGGATATGAAACCCATTCGCCAACGACGACTCCGGCTGAATCCCTGAGACGCAGCGCGATATCGTGCTTGTCCTCTTCATTTATCCATTCCTTGCCGCGCCATTCGCCGATGAAGCGCGATGCACCGGACGATTTCGGCGGAGTTGTCGCCAGTAATCCTTCGACAGTTTCCGTGAGCGGAGGAAGCTTCGCCAGCTCTGCCAGCTGCGACTGCATCTCCACAGAATCCGAAGGCGAACCATAGCCGGTTACGAGCTGCTGATACGCATCGGCCGCAGGCCTGGCCTGCCCCTCGAGCTTCAGGTCTTCAATTACCCGACGCAGCAATCCCTGAGGAGGAATCACTGGAACACCCCACGACTCTTCCATCTCGCGATAGTATGCCAGAGTGCGTGTGGTCGGCGATTCGGGCGCGCTGTTAACCTGATAATCTTCGAACAGTGTACGAAGTCCGAGATACAAGCCAACGAATGGCATTGACACGTGCGATTCGTGATCGAGCTTCTGGCGGTAGACCTTCCAAGTCGCTGGCACTGCCATTTTGAATCGCGTCCATGTTGAATCGCTCCACCCAAACCGCGACTCGAGTGAGACATAGCGCAACGGTGTCTGACTTTTTGCCTGCGCGCGTTCCATCATTCGCTCAGGGATCCAGTTCTCCCCAAGATGTGCGGGCAGATCGAGCGACAGGACGAACCGGAACGCAGGACGTGTTGCTGCCGCATATGTGGCGATGACACCCCCCGAGGAATGTCCCTCGAGAATGATCATGCCATTCGCGCGAAACTGTTTCGCGAGCGCAGGCACCAGCTCCTTCTCGATGAAATCGAGAAACTGCTCCCCGCCTTCATTCTTGCTGCTCCCGCTGACTGACAGGCCGGGCGGAGTCATATCGTGCACTCGGCCATCATACTGATCGAGATTCGGAATACCGATGACAATCGTCTCAGGCATGTGGCCGAGCGCTGCGAGCTGCGACGCGACGCTGACAGCGAGGGGAAACTGCGCTTCGCCGTCGAGAACGATCAGCACAGGATACGCACGTTGAGTTTTCGCGAACGAGCGTGGCAGACCGACGAACACGGGCCTCGTCTGCTTCAGCGAGCGCGACTCGAAATTGTACGTTGCTGTGCGCTGCATGTCCGTCGGCGCCGTATATGAAACCGCCGGCGAGGAGACAGGTGTCAGAGTTTGTGCGCAGCCTGTGCGCGCGTTCACAAAAGCAAAAACAAGCGCGATTGAAAAACCTCGCATTCCATTCCTCGTGTCGAATTGTCGGCAGTATGAGAGCATCACTATCACCCGTGGTTGCTCTCACCGTGACCGCGAGGGGACGGAACGACAGAAATCAGTGACGAATGACTGAACGTGGGGTTGCACGCCTCGGGCGCCTGCCCGACCATTCACGCGTGGCCAGCAAATGGATTCGCCCTTCACTCGTCTGGACTGCCGTCATCGTAATCGCCGTCGCACTCGGCCGATACGCGAAGGCACCGTCCATCCCGGGAATGCCACACGGGCGAATGCTGCCGAGGGTGCCGCAGCTGCCGCCGAACCTCTCCGAGCTGCTATTCATGCTCGGGGTCGGGTCGATCATATGGTACGCGACAATCTTTTCGATTCCTCTCCTTCTTCTGGCAGCGAGACGCGTTCGATGGAGGAAGGAAAACGGGATTGCATTGATCGCTGGCGTGATCGCGGTGTTCGCAGCGCTCTTTGTGATCACGGCGGGATTGGAGTTCGTGTTGATCTATTCGCTCGCTGGCTCGAAGCCGCCGTTCGTCACGTACCTGGCTGTCGCGCTGCGACAGGATCTTGTCCCATGGATCGCTGTTGCCGCAATTGTCACCGCTATCGAACTTCGCCGCCGGAGTGTGCGTGCAACAGTCGAGCGGGAACGACTTCGCGCACAGGTGGCTGAACAGAGACTTGTTGCGCTCACCGGACAGCTTCAGCCCCACTTCCTGTTCAACACACTGCAGGGAATCTCGACATTGATTCATCGTGATCCCGAAGCTGCCGATGAAGTGCTTTCACGGCTGAGTGATCTGCTGCGCGATCTGCTGCGTCATCGCGATACGCCGCTCGTGAGTCTTGAAGATGAGCTCCGTTACATTCGCACCTACCTGGAGATCTCCAAGGTCAGATTCTCGGACCGGCTCAATTTCACGATCGATTCGGATCCTTCAGCCGATCGAGTCAGGGTTCCATTGTTCATTCTTCAGCCGCTTGTAGAAAATGCCCTGCATCACGGAATCGGATCGCGTGCAGAGGGCGGGACGATCGCGGTGCGCGCAATGCAGCGTGACCGGGGCGTTACTCTCGAAGTTGAAGATGACGGCAATGGTTTAACCGACACGTCCGATGGTGTCGGACTGAGCAACACACGAGAAAGACTGAAAACATTGTTTGGTGATGACCAGACGCTGACGATTGCTCGCAACCAATCGGGTGGAGTGACAGCACGCATCGTGATTCCCGTAACATGACATCAATTCGCGCGCTCATCGTCGACGACGAGCCGCTCACTCGCGAGCGTGTGCGCACTCTCATCGAGAAAACCGACGGAATGGAGATCGTTGGTGAGGGGCGCAACGGCCTCGAGGCTCTCGATCTCATCACGAGCCTTGAGCCGGATCTCGTTTTCATCGACGTCGAAATGCCCGAGCTCGATGGATTTGGTGTCATTCGTGAGCTCGACGCGGAGAAGCTGCCCGCTGTGATTTTCATCACTGCATACGAGCAGTACGCTCGCCAGGCATTCGACGTCGGCGCCGTCGATTATTTGTACAAGCCGATCACTCCATCGCGCTTTGCAGACGCGGTGGGCAGAGCACGTGATCGACTGGAACGGAAGTCTCAGCTCGATCTGAACGCGATTCTGTCACTTAGCGAACAGCGACGGACTGGTTTCAGGAAGCGCTTCGTTGTTCGAAAAGGCAACGAGCATTTCTTCGTTCCGACGAACGATGTCGAATGGATCGATGCCGCGGATAACTACCTGCGATTGCACGTCAGCGGGAAAACGCATTTCACGCGCGGAACGATGAAACAAGTCGAAGAAGAGCTCGATCCTGAACGCTTTGTTCGGATTCACCGATCAGCGATCGTCGCAATCGACAAGATTCGTTCGATCAGGAGTCACGAGTCCGGCGGCCACACCATCGAGCTGAGCGATGGAGTTCAGCTCAGGAGCAGCCGCCAGTTCGCATCGCGCGTGAGTGGGCTGTTGCGCTAACCTGCAGCGTGGGCTGAAAGCCAGCCAAGTACGCGCACCCAGCCCTCGCCATGTGAGGCCGCCATCTCCGTCCATCCCTCGAATCCAGTGTGAATAACTGTGAGTCTCGACCCCGTTTCCGTTTGCTCGATCTCATAGCGCACTCGTGATACTGCAAACCCGTCCCAGCTCGGCGACCATGTGAACTCGAGCAGATGCGGCGGATCGACAACGATGTATTCGCCGCCCACCGTTTGCGGCTCCGGTGTGCGAGGATCGTACATCTCGCCACCTTCAGGCGCCGCGATCGTTGATTTCCATTTTCCGCCCGGTCGCAGGTCGCTTTCCCACTTTGCTGTTTTATACACGCCCCTTTCGCCCCACCACTTTGGAACTTCATCGGGCGATGTGAGTGCACGGAAAACGCGCTCAGGTGAAGCTTTGATCTCCGCCACGACCCGTACGATTCCCTTCTCTGTATCGGCTGTCGCGCGAATTCCCTGCGACTCGTGAGCTGCGGCGGTCATGTTATTCCTCCGGAGACTGTTCGAGGTGGCGCTTGAGGCTTGCAATGTTGTGTTGCCAGAACTCGCGATACTGCTCGGCCCATTGTGAAACTTCCTGGATTCGCGCAGGCTCGAGCTCGTAGAATCGTTGCCGCCCTTCTTTTTTCTCACGCACCAGGCGCGCACTACGAAGCACGCGCAGATGTTTCGAGATCGCCGGGCGCGTTACTCGAAAGCCGGACGCGAGCTCGTTTACCGGTGACGGACCCTTTCGCAGTCGATCGAGAATTGCGCGGCGCGTAGGATCGGCAACGGCGTTAAATACATCGGCGTGACCGACTGAACGGTGCATGATAAATAGGTAACCGATTGGTTACCTATTGGCAAGGACGGATTTCAGCGTTACATAAAGGGATGGCATTCCTGCGGCTAGCCCTTGGTTTGACGTTGATCGCCTTCGCACCCGTCACTGCCCATGGCGCGACTTGGTTCTGCTCGCTCGTCCCTTACGGTTCTTTTTATAACCCCAAGTCGACGATGTTCATCGGAACCGCTACCGCCGATTCGATTCCGAGTCGCATCGATAACGACACAGCCTCCGGGCCCGCTTATGGCCAGATAATTCGTGTCGAAAAACTGGGGCGCCAAACCTCAGACGCTATTCGCAAAGCCGTCAGACTTTCTTCAGGCCGCGTTGTGGTTGTTCCGTGGTCGGTACGTTCAGATTGTCATCCAGTACTTTGGAAGGGGTCGGCAATTTGGTTTACACCGGGCACGCATGGCGTCATGGCATACGTAGCACGCCCTCGTGAACGGTGGATTGCGGGAATGCCGACCTTCGATGCTGTAACGAGGGACGTGATGCCAGGCGCTCAGTTTTCACGTTTCGTCGATATCGCAGCCGATTGGGCAACTCCTGAAGAGATCCTCTCTTTTTTCGAGGAAATGCCACCTCTTCCCTATGGAACCGCAGACAAGGTTGCGCGGTTCAAGGCCGAACAGGCACGACGAATCGCTATCCGCGAGTGGGCAAAGAAACATCCTCGGCTCTCACGGCTCGAGCCCATGAACCGATACGGCCAGAACATTGACAAGCAGATTGCGGTGGCTCCGTACGACACCCTGAGATCGCCACTCGCGGGCACATATCGCATGACACTCGAGCTGAGAGGAGCCGAACCTGTAACCTTCTACGTGCGCACGGGGCTGAGGCCATCGAGCATGCTGTGGTCCGAATCGGGAAGAGCCTCTCGAAGCGAGTTCCCGCTCGGTTACTATCTGCTGTCGGGAATTGCATTCGACCATGATTCATTGCCTGCGGTGTTTCCGTACCGACAGCAAGGCTATCTCGCTGCATTGCTCGATCCACGAATTGACGTTCGGGACAGCACGGTCTGGAGGAGTGGCATCGAGATATTTCGTTCTTTGGCTCAAATGACGGCGCAGCGCCCATCCAGCTCCGGAATATCGCAAGCGATACAAGCTATCGAACGTTCGAGTTTTTCTGGCTCGATGAGCTACGTTCCGGGAGAATTGGTTCGCTATCCTGATGGGAGATTCGTTTTTCGTCAGCCCTTGGCGTTGGGTCAGGGGGAGATAACTGGGGAGCGCATCTCCACGGTGACTTTTCAGCAGTAGCCACCCGTACTTTCCCCCGCCCTCGCGCGCGCCCATTTTCAGAGGATATGAAAGCAATTCTTATCGTCGATCACGGCTCACGTAAGCGTGAGGCGAACGACATGCTCATCTGCATGGCCAACCTCGTTCAGACCATGGCGGGCTCCGACGTCGTCGTTCGTCACGCACACATGGAGCTTGCCGAGCCCTCGATCGAAGCCGGCTTCGCCAATTGTGTCCAGGCAGGCGCAAGCGAAGTCACAGTATTCCCGTACATGCTCTCGCCAGGCAAGCACTCCACGGGTGATATCCCCCGCATGGTAGGCGAAGCCGCAAAATCGCACCCCGGAGTTCGCTACGAGGTTACACCGGCATTCGGAGTTCACGAAAAACTCGGCGAGCTCATTCTCGATCGCGCCGGAGTTGCAATTTCAAAGACATGGTCCGATGCGGACGCCGAGCGCTGCTGGGATCCCGCGTGCTCGCGCACGCTTTGCGGCGAAGCATGCCGCGCGCGCCAGGAAGACATTACCGGATTCTTCAAGGTTTCGAAGCTTAGACCGCAGCAATAACCACTACCATATATGAGTATTGATACCGAAATGCGTCCCGCCCTCACGATCCTCACGGAAGAAGAGGAGATGTTCCGCGACGCAGTTGCAGGATTCGCCGAAGAAGAAGTGCGCCCGCGCGTGATGGAAATGGAAAACGCCGCGCGCATCTCAGAAGACCTCATTCCCAAGTATTTCGAGCTTGGCTTGATGGGCATCGAAGTCCCCGAGCAGTACGGCGGTGCAGGCGGATCGCTCTTCATGGTCACCCTCGCTGTTGAAGAGATCAGCAAGGTCGATGCATCCGCCGCGATTCTGTGCGACGTGCAGAACACACTCGTGAACTACCCGATCAACCGCTACGGAAGCGACGATCAGAAATCGAAATATCTTCCGCGTCTCACGTCAGACACTGTCGGCGCATACGCGCTCTCTGAATCAGGATCAGGCTCAGACGCATTCGGCCTCGCTGCTCGCGCTGAGAAGAAAGGTGACAAGTGGATCCTGAACGGGCAGAAGCTGTGGATCACGAACGGATACGAAGCAGGCATCTACGTGATTTTCGCGAACGCAAATCCATCTGCGGGATACAAAGGCATCACCGCCTTCATCGTCGAGCGTGACTTTCCCGGATTCGCCGTCGGAAAAAAAGAAAACAAACTCGGAATTCGCGCGTCGAGTACCGTTGAACTTCTCATGGACAATTGTGAAGTCCCCGAGGAGAACGTGCTCGGCCCCGTGGGCCAGGGTTACAAGATCGCGATCGAGACACTCAACGAAGGCCGAATCGGTATCGGCGCGCAGATGATCGGAGTTGCACAGGGTGCGCTGAGTGCTGCGGTGAAATATCTGAACGAGAGAAAGCAGTTCGGAAAATCACTTTCCGAATTTCAGGGTATTCAATTCCAGGTAGCGCAGGCTGCGACAGATCTCGAGGCCGCGCGCCTCATGGTCTACAACGCATCGCGCCTCAAGGACTCTGGTCGCGACATCGCACGTGAAGGCGCGATGGCAAAGCTCTTCGCCTCACAGGTCTGCGAGCGGGTTACGTCACTCTGCGTCGAGCTCTTCGGCGGATACGGCTACACGAAGGATTATCCGGTAGAGAAGTACTATCGCGATGCCAAGATCGGCGCGATCTACGAAGGAACCTCGAACATGCAGCTTCAAACAATTGCAAAGGCGGTTTTGAAAGGATGAGAAACGCAACCAAGGCAATTCTGTTTTTCTCGGCGTTCTCGGCGCTCCCGGCGGTTACTCAAGCTCAAATCCCAATGAGCGAGTACGCAGCGAGACGCGCAGCGCTTGCTCAACGAGTCCAGAATGGTCTCGTCGTCGCACTTGGATCGCCGGAGCCCGAAGAGGATTTCCTCACCTTTAATCAGAACTCCAACTTCAAGTATCTCACGA